>CAYSON010000211.1:0-909 GCA_964432635.1 uncultured Desulfopila sp. | reverse complement strand
ATTTCGAGACGATGATCGAGCTCAAGCTGACATGTTCGGCGTCGGCTTCACCCTTCCAGTACCAGGCGGTGATGAAGAAGACCACGAAGGGAATGGAGATGACACGGACGACGTTCCAGATCTCGCCATAGGCGACGGCAGTGCCGGGAGCGAAGTTGGGGTTGAAGGCAAGACAGGTGGCCAGTACTTGGCCGGAGTTGAGGATACCTGTGCCGACCCAGGCCCCGAACTGATAATCGGACAGCGACAGGGCCTTGCCGATATAGGGGCTGACGAACATGCTGACGATGCCGAAACCGAGAATGGTGGCGATGGCCAGAGCCAGGTCAACCGGCTTGGCGCGTACCCCGGGGGCGGTGGCGACGGAGGCGGAAACGCCGCAGACACCGCAGGCGGCCGCCATCACCGCGGTCACCGAGCGGTCGGCGTTAAGACGCTTGCCGAGCCACATGATGAAGATCGCCGTGCCGAAGACAAAAGAAACGATGAGCACGATGGCGATGCCACCGACCTTCAACAGTTTGTCAAAGGTATAGAGCGAGCCGAGCATGATGACGCCGATCTTGATGAACAGGCGGGTGGTGCGAAAGCCGTCCTCGGCCCAGCCGGGGATTTTTCCGGCGAAGAGGACGTTGCGATAGAACATGCCGGTGAGGATCGAGAGCACGATGTAGTTGAGACTCATTACCTTGACCAACCACCCTTTTTGTCCGAAAACCACCACATCGTTCATCCACGGCTCGACGTACATGCGCAGCACGAACAAGGTGCCGATCATGACCGCCAGTCCAGGAGCGATCGTTAGAAGCTTGCTGAGAAGGTTTTTGTCTTCCATGAGAAGGTATCTCCTATTCGGTTAAAGCTGAGTTGAGCAGCTTGTCTGCTCAAACGAAACTTATGCCCTTGTGG
>CAYSON010000210.1:0-6411 GCA_964432635.1 uncultured Desulfopila sp. | reverse complement strand
GAAAAAATCCACCGCCCGTCGGATGATGGGTGAGTGTCAAACTCTAAACTTCAGTAAATAATAATAACAATTAAATATATAAATATTACACTGAACTCAAAATCCAGCGGGAGCAATCCCATGTCGGTTCGATTCCGACCTCCGGCACCAAAGAAAAATTAAGGCTTTATCCCGAAATTATAGGGATAAAGCCTTTTTTCTTTTCAACCTCCTTTGCAGACGCTCTTGCTAATTGGGGTGAACTGATGCTATTTTATTTCATGGTGATGGATCAAAAATGGATCAAAAATGGATCAGAAAAAATGGCCCGAATCATCAAGAGGAAAAAAAAGAACGGCTGGAGCTATTCCGCGACTATTCGCATCAAGGGTTGTCCGGCTGTCGGCAGAACTTTTGATACCAAAGGAGAGGCCGCAGCTTGGGCGGCAAAAACCGAAGAGGAGATCAAGGCCAATAAATACCATGATCCCCGGTTGGCGATGCAGGTCACTTTCGGCGCGGCGATCGAGAGATATCAGTTGAATGTCTCGAGCAAGAAGGCGATAAACACCCAAATGAGGGAGAAGGCTTCAGCTGTTCGCTTGTTGGAATATATCGGAGTGGACAAGCCATTGGGCGCTATCTCTTCGGCCGACGTGGCGGAGTACAGAGACGCCCGTCTGAAGAACGTGACAGCCTATTCAGTACGCTTGGAACTGGCCCTCTTGTCGCATTTGTTCACCAAGGCGAGAAAGGAGTGGGGGATACCGGTCGACAATCCAGTGGGTGAGATAGAAAAACCGACGCCTCCCCGGGGAAGAACGAGGTTTTTAACGGAAGCGGAAGCCCGAGATTTGCTCGAAGCGAGTAAAAAATCGAGAAACCAGAAATTCTATTTTTATCTATTGACCTTGCTGCACACGGGAATGCGGGCATCCGAGGCTGCCGGATTGCGATGGCGACAGGTAAACCTCGAGAAGCGAGTCGTCTATCTTTCCGACACCAAAAATGGAGACATCCGCTGGGTGCCGTTGACCCAAGTGCTGACCAATGCCCTGTCAACGCTGCGGGCTTTGACATCTGGGAAAGACGAGAACCTCGTCTTCTTAAAAGATGATCAATTACAGTCAGATAGGGTGAAAGTGCGGCCGGGGATTAAATTTCGGGAAGCTTTCGAGGTGGCGAGAAAAAAAGCTGGGTTGACCAATGTCCATTTGCACGATCTGCGCCATACGGCGGCGAGCCATCTGATCATGTCAGGGGTTGATGTCCGGACACTTGCTGACATTTTAGGGCACCGAACGTTGCAAATGGTTCAACGCTATACCCATTTGCTCCATGACCACAAACTACAGGCAATAGAAAAGATCGGTCAATTAGGTCGAGGATCGAAAGAAGCCAGCTGATCCAGTGTTTTCAGCAAGGTGTCTTTCTCAAGGGAGGTTGTCACTGTTTTTCCCTTCTCCTAAATGCTCTTCTATTTCCCGGGGCACGTAATAGCGGAACCGTACTCTGCGGCAAAGCTTCTCCGTGTAATCGGAGAAGGCGACGACCAGGTCGCGGCCTTCGACCATCAAGTTTTCTCCCTCCTCGTGGGAAATCCCACCCATCTCTCCCAGCCGGCCCTTGAAGTGGGCATAGGCCATGTCGAACTGGCGCAGGATATTGAACATCGTCGAGCTCAGTGGGGAATTGATCTTCAGCACCCGCGCGCCTCTTTCCTTGACCATGTTGATCTTCTTTTCCTGAAGCTCCTGCCATGAAGGTCTGTTGTCGGTTTTCTCAGTCATAAGGCTCCTTGTCATGCGGAAATGGTTTTGGTGTTCTTTCTGATGCGGTATTTCGACCAGCTGTCGAGGAGGAACACCGAGCCGTAGGGGATGATTGCCGCCGTTGCCATGAGCAGGGCGCTTTTGGTCGCCACCGGCAGCAGGTGCGGTTTGATCTCGAAGTACCCATAGTACAATTTCCGGGCGGTGGACCCGGTGCCGTGAAGAAGTCGCCAGACGTTTTCCGGAGTGCTGAGGCGAAAGACCAGCAGATAAACGACGTAGATCGAAAAGGCCTTGCAGAGCAGGGCTAATGCCCGGCCGGAGAAGAGGGCGTTGATGGCCTTGCGAGTGATGTTGCCGACATAGTAGCGGCTGATATAGCAGCACATGACGGTGTTGATCACCAGAACCAGGTAGGGGATGCTTGTGAACATCAGCTGGGTGAAGAGATCGCTCTGGCGAAAGACGAAGGGAAAGAGATAGAAATGAAAGATGGGAAAGAGCAGGGCCAGGGTGAAACCCTCGTGAAAACCGCTCTTCACCCCGATCTTGAAGAAATCAAGGGTCCGCTCCAAGGTGAGAAACTCGCCCGGGATGTCCTGTCCCTTGCTCTCGATGACATAGAATTGCTGGATCTCGGAGATGGCGTTCAGGAGGTTTCTCGGGCCTTCCCGACGACTGCCATCGGTGGTGATGATCTGGGTGTTGGTGGCCGGCTGGCCGCGAGTGCCTTGGTCGTTTCTCATCCACTTTCCTCCTCGCGACCGTCATAGGGGGCGACCCGGTCGATGTCCCGCAGGACCTCGGGCTTTTTGCTTTCCATCTCGGCGATGGAACCAAAGGGCTCGGCGTGAAAGGGGGTGTAGTAGCCCTTCACCCTCTTGCCTATTTTTCGGCTAACCAGGAAATAGCCACCGAAGAAACCGTCCTTGATCAATCCCCGATCGATGATATCGCCCTCGCCCTTGAGCCGTTCGACGATGGCGAGCAATACCCCGCGCATCGCTTGGTCCTTCGGGGCCATGGTGGCAATCTCCATGCATCCCGCCTTCTCGGCCTGCCGGCGCGCCAGTTCCTCAAGCACCTTGGCCTGAAAATAGACGCGACCGTCGGGCATCGAGAAGGCGAGAAAGCGCCGGCCGAACATCTTGTTGATATAGGGCCTGAGCCCCTCGAGAAAGGCACTGGCATCGAACCACGAAGAGATGTCGGCGCGGGGCGGCATGACCGAGGATAAGTCCGCAGCAGGAGCATCTTCCCCGTAGATGGTTGCCGCCGGCGGCAGGGAAGGGGAGAGAGCCGCCACCTCGGTTGCCACAGGCTGATCACCTGCCCCGGCCACCGCCGCCTCCAGTTCTTTTTGTCTGGCCAGTTGATCGGCCTTTTTCAAGGTCTTCCCCAAGAGCCCCTCGGGACGCTTATGGTGCAGCTTGATTGCCTGGAGGATCTCTTCCTTTTTGGGCAAGTCGGCAAATTCGCTCATCGCCGCCAGCGGCCGGCCCGAAGCCAAAGGATGCTCGCCCATAGAATAGAGAAAGCCGCGCAGCGATGGAAGCTTGCCGAGATCGTGGGCCAGGGCGGCCACCAGGGTGTCGGGGATGACATGATGGGCACCGGCTTTGACCAGCAGTTCGATGGCCATTTCGGCGACATTGAGCGAGTGGTCACGGAGACTGGTTTGGCCTAAAAGGGTAAAGGTCTGTTTGTCCCAGGTGGACTCGATATCGCTGTTTACCTTGACCACCGAGCTACACTCACCCTCGCGGTCGAGGAGGGCCAAGAGCTGCAGGCAGAGCGAGCGCTGCCGGGGAAAATTGGTGAACAGTGGCCAGTTATTGAGTTTTCCTGCAAATTCCCTGATCCGCAAGTGGGAAAACCCTTCGTTTCCGGGTGCTTCCACCGGAGAGATTTCCCGCCACAATGGGGAGAGTTGTGAAATATGGATGACCTTGGTCTGGTTGGCGTTCTTGGTCCAGAGGGTCGACAACTCGGCAAGCCCGATGGTGTGCACCGGCTTCTTGGGATTTTCACTCCAGTGGACGATTACCCCGGCGATCCCGATCAAAACCACTGCCGCCAGCACCAGCCAAAAGCTCAGATCCACTGTTTTCGGCCGGCGCCTTTCACGCCGAGCCCCGTTGCTGCAGATCGGGGAAGGTGACGCGCAGCAGGCTGTCCCGCACCGTCGCCGTCTTACCCTTGTAGGTGCCGGAGTAGGTGGTCAGAAAAACCTCGCGCGGCGCCATGTTGAGCACCTCGGTATGTTTGATGCGAACTTCCTCGGTTTCCCGGATCGACAATCCACCGCCGATGGAGATGATTGGGGAAAACCTTCGCTCCTCGCCGAGGTGCCGGGAGACATACTCGGCGGTATCGGCATCCGGCACCCGCATGAAGAGCTTGGTGTTGCAATTGTCGAGGATGGTGTTGGCCCGGTCTTCGCCGACCTCGGCAACCAGCTGGCTGATCGATTGGCAGTAGCCGTGGATAAAGACCCCGGCGCCACCGGCCTTGGCGAAGAGATCCTCGATGCCGTGGTAGAGCACCGATTGCGCCTCGTCGATATGCAGCACCAAAGACGGATTGACGTTCTTGCCGCTGGAATAGACCCGGCCGACAAAGGCCTGGACCATGGAGATGATCACCTTGCCGGCGGTATAAGCGGCTCGCTTGGTGAGCAGTGACCCCAATTGGACAACCAGGATAATCCCCTGGCCTTTTTCCAGCCGCTTGATAAAGCGGTTCTCGTCGGCCTTGCCGATGATCTGCCCGACATTGCCGGAGGTCAGCTCGGTCAGAGCCACCCGCAGCGAGCTGGCCACCTTGGAGTAGTAATCAGCCGGGGTGGCGAGGATCTTTTCCATATCACGCGCCAACTGCCGGGCATCGTCGCTGTCGATATAGTCGAGCTTTTCCTTGAGCTGCTCGAGATCCTTGTGGCTGATATGGTTCTTGATGTCGTTGAGGTTGAATGATGGTTTCACCCCACCCACCTCGGCCAGCATGATCAGCGCCTGGACCACCACCAGGCTGACCTCGTATGCCACCCCGAAGAAATAGGGTTCTCTGCCCACCGCTACCCCGGCGGTGATATGGGCCACCAGTTCCTCTGGCATGTAGTAGGAGGCGAGAGGATCGAGGATGGCGCTGTATTGCGGGAAGATCGGGGTGATCAGCATCGGGTCGTTCTGCCTGCCGGTGTCGATCTCCAGTTCGGTGATCTTCGAGAACAGGTCTATATCGCCCTTGGGATCGATGGCCACTACCGAATAACCCTTCCTGATATCCTGCTCGATGATGTGCTCCATCACCCTGGTCTTGCCCACCCGGGTTGTGCCGAAACACCAGAAATGGCCCTTGCGGTAGCTGTCGGGAAAGCCCAGTTCCACCACCTTCTCCGGGTGGTCGAGGTGGAAGCCGCTGCCGATGGAGGTCCAAAGGGGGTGAGCGATCTCTTTCCGAAAAATCATCGTAGATTTATTTGGATATGGACCTCGACTCGTTCCCTTAGCTCCTTGTCGACTGCGACAATAACTTTTTTCGGCAGACGTTTGTTGGCCAAGACCACGCTTTTGTGTCCGACAAACCTTTTGACACAGCGGATCTTCAACTGATCGGTCTGGTCCCCTAAATGGAAAAGGAGAAGGTTTTCAGTGAGCGTTTTCGAGACTCGATCAACAACCATTTTGATCCGCGGCAGTCCGTTGAGGCGTACCGGCTCGACCCGGTGTGGGTGAAAAGCGCGTCGTTGTCCCTTTTTCAGGTGGGAGCTTTGCCGTTCGTGCAAACCAACATGATTGAGCGGGCAAACGGCGATGATCGGTTCATCCGGTCGGAGTTCCGCTTCGATAATAAAGCTGCCATCTGGGGTGCTGCGGAAAATTTCACCCCAGAGCAAATGTCTCTCAAGAGTCTTTAGCGAATGAACTTGTTTGAGGATCGATGCCATGGCGATGTGATCTTCAACCAGCGCCTTGAGATCGTCATCGGCCGCAATCTTGTTGGAAACTTTAAGGACCTTCTGTGATAGAATACCATTTTTGGTCGAGAATGTTGAAAGATGAAGGCTTAGGTCGTCGTGCTGAAAGGTGTTGGTGGGTCTCTGGTAGCGCTCGGCAAAGTAATATGATGATGTCGATTCAACTATCGCGATGATTTCTTGCAGTGAAAGATTGCGATGTGAAGAAAACGAAAAGTTTTTCGATTCCGTTGGCATAGCAAATTCTCTGGGGAAAAGATTTTAAGACTGGATAGGATTGCCTCCATCTATTTTTTTTTGTGTTGATGACTTCTTTTCTTCAAATTTCGATGTTTCTGTGCCAAACTTGTTCAAGTGTGGAGAAGCAATTTTTTTTAAGAAATTAAGTGCCACTAACGCGCGTTGGCGAAAAGACCAACGGTAATTACTACTCCTGGAGTGGAGGTCGGCAATGAACAAATTATCCCTCAGGGGATCGAGCCAATCTTCTGCCCACAGGTTTTATGTTGGAATCGCGCTTTTTACTCTGGGTTCCCTTTTTTGTATTAGTCAATACAATTTTCTTTTGTTCCATGGCGTTGCCGAACTTTTCTCCATTGCTGTGGCCTGGAGCGTTTTCCTCCTTGTCTGGAATACCAGAGGCATCAGCCAGAACCACGCCATGGTGTTTCTCGGGGTTGC
>CAYSON010000209.1:5174-6412 GCA_964432635.1 uncultured Desulfopila sp. | reverse complement strand
TCCCAGTCGAGGGTATCGGCCCAGGAAAGCTTGCCGGCAAGGACTTCGACGCGCCCCTCCACCTCGCCGCTGCGCAGGACTATGCCACGGCTGGAAATATCGTTTTCGGTCAACACCAGATCGCCATCCGCCGCCACCGGAACATCATGCAAGGTACCTCGCAAATGGCGCACGGTAAAACTGGCATCGACCCCGAGCTCGTCTCGTACCGTGCCGATGTTCTCTATCTCACCATTTACACTGCCCGGCAACCAGGGAAAGAACATGGTCGGATCAAAGCCCTCAACGAGAAAGCGTCCCCGCCAGTCAAACAGCCGTTTCCAATCAATGCTGGCGCCGGTGGCGCTTAATTTTGCCTCACCGCGGGTGAGACTGAGGGTGTCGAAATCGATGCCGAGCAGGCCGGCGGAGATGTTCGTCTCAAGGTGCAGATTGTCGGCCACACCCCAGTCGACATCGGCGCCTACCAACCCTCCATAGCCTTCGACGTTGCCGGAGAGTTGGCCATGGATGGTCTTCACCATTATCTGTGGGCAGTGCTTGATGAATTTCTCAAGATCGACGTTGTTGCCTTGCAGAGTTGCGGTCCAGGAAGGACTGCTGAGAAGGTTGGCGACCTGGCCCTCGACGCGTATATCGACCGGCGAGTGGATCGCCACCGCCCCTTTTGGTGCCTGAAGAGGTCCAGTGGCCGAGAGGGTGCCCTGAAGACGGTTGAAACCGTAGTTCAGCAGATTCCACTCCCCGAGCAGATCGACCTGCCACTGGCGGGAGAAATCGATGGTGCCGTGCAGGGAAAGGCCAATCTCCGGTCCTTGTAAGCTCAGGGTATCGAGCGTAACCCGATCGACCCCTCCCTGGAGTTGGAGAAGAACGGTGTCGATAACCAGGAGTTCCCCGCCCTCTTGGTCCTCAAGGCGCAAGCCGGATATAGCCACACGATCGAGGAGAAGAGGCAGGGGGAGAAGGGTCTTGGGCAGCGCCGCCGGCTGAGACGCGGGTGGCGCCGCAGTGTTTGGCGCCGCAGCCTTGCCCTCGTCGTCAACAAAGCGAAGCACCACCCCGCGCACCTCAATCTCGGCCAGGTGCAACTCGCCGCGCAGCAGTGCCATCGGACGCCACTCCCAAAGCAGCGAATCGACGCTGAGGCGGATGCCGGGAAGAGCAACTCCAATCTTTTCCAGGGAAAAACGACTGCCCAAGTTGCCACTGACAGCGCCGATGGCGACACCACCACG
>CAYSON010000209.1:0-5164 GCA_964432635.1 uncultured Desulfopila sp. | reverse complement strand
GGCCATTAAATCACGCGGCAGGCTCAGCAAGAAGGGCAGCGCATCATTGAGCAGGTGAAGCAGGAAGGTGAGGCGATCCGTCGCGGCGCGCTGGAATACGCGCGCAATGTGATGGACAACCTGAACCAGTCCGTCAACAACCTGTCGCAACAGGCGCAACCCGCCCTCGCTGAAGAAGAGCAGCCAGACGGCAAGCAAAAGGAAGGCCGCCAAGGCGCCTCCTATGCGCAGGAGTTTTTTGCTCAAAAATCCCCTCCCACCATAAAATGCAGACGCAGCGGAGTGCCGTCCTCGGTGATCGCCGAGGCCACATCAAGGCGAATCTGGCCAAAGGGCAGGCGAAAACGCACACCGCCACCCACCCCTTGGAAAAAATTGAGGGCGAGGTCATCGGTGGCTGTACCGACATCCCAAAAAGTGGCGAGACTCCACTGTTTATAAACCGTGCGCTCTGCCTCGATGCTGCCCACCACCAGATACCTGCCGCCGATGTTGGCCCCGGAAGCATCCCTGGTGCCGATTGATTTATAGCCGTAGCCGCGCAGCGAGTTGTCACCGCCGGTATAAAATCGCAGAGATGGCGGCAGGTCCTCAATGGCATCAACGGCGATGGCGCCGAGGGAGCCGCGGCCAATCAACCGCCAGTCTGGGAAAGGCGAGATAATGGCCTTGCCGGTGACGGTAGCCTGGACGAAATTGACGTCGGAGACTATCCCCTCTACCCCACCAACCACTCCCAGGGAGACCTGCAGGCCGTTCTTGGTGTTGAGCAGATCATCGCTGAAAACCGCCCCGACGTTGAGCGAGGGCAGAAGCAGCAGCGATTCGCCGCTGGTCTCGCCGACATCGTAGATTTCGTCGCGCAATTCGAGGCCGCCGCCAAAACGGTAGCGCGACCCGGAGTAATCCCTTGACAGGGCTGCGGTAAAGAGTTGGGTAGTGGTGCTATTCCACTCCTTACTCTGGTAGGCAAGACTGCCGGTAAGGGCTTGATGACGGGGATCCTGGAGCAGCGGAAGGCGATAATGAAAGGCGAGAACGCTTTCCAACTGGCCGACCTGCATTGTGGCGTTGGTCTGATGCCCGGCGCTGTTGAAGAGCCGGTTGTCCCAATCAACCTTGACCCGCGCCCCGGTATCGGTGGCGTAGCCCATACCGAGGCTGTATTTATTGGGATGCAGCGGGCCCTCGACATCAATCTCCACAGGAATGGCTTGATCGCTGGCACGATCGACCTGACCCCGCACCGCCACCCGACTGAAATAGCTGGTCTGATAAAGAATCGACTGCAGCTCGAAAAGTTTCGCCGAGCGATAGGGATCGCCGGGCTGGTAGGGAAGATAGCGCTGCAGCAGATCGCCATCAAGGATGAGCTGTGGGCTGGTGGTGGGGCCGAAACGATACTGGGGCCCGCTATCGAGAAAGAGACTGATGGCGGCGAGATTGCGGTCTCGGTGGATGCGCAGGCTGCGCTCGCTGAAGAAGGCCTGAAGAAACCCCTCGCCAAAGGCGAGGTTGATGAGTCTTTTCTTTTCCTTTTCGTAGCGTTGCTGGTCGAGAATATCGCCTTTTTTCAAGGAAAAAGTCGACAATGCCTCCTGCAGGGCACTGTTGTCACGTCCCTCCCCGAGCAAGCGAACTTCGACCTCATCGATCAATACCGGTTGACCGGGATCGATGTCGTAGCGAGCATGCCAGATTCCGTCTTTAAAGACCAAGCTGATCTTGACCACCGGACTGTAATATCCAAAAGGAGCCAGGGCCGAACGGATATCCTCTTCCGCCAGGTGATGGAGACGTCGCATTGCCCCGACATGCAGTTGCGGCTTATCCTTATGGAGCAGTATACTCAGTCGGGCGGTGACGTTGCCAAGCAAGGGCTCGGTGATGCCGCTGATCTCGACCTCGAGGGAAACCGCCGCCACCGCCATCCTGACCAAAGAGACCTCAAGCACGATGACAAGGAGACAGAAAAGAATTGAAGCCTTGACAAGAGGTCGATTATGAAGAAATGGGACCAGATACCGCCAGGTTTGCCCTTCCCGGTCGATACCTTTACGCGGGTTACGGCAAAGCCATTGCTGGAAAAGCGACATAACAAAACGACATAACCGAGAAACCATAGAGAACCATTGAAAAAGTGTGATTGTTTTTTCTACCCGCTCCCTATGCCAAGATGCAACCGGAAACCGTAACCATCGAGAAATTTGTCAATGGCGGATATGGTCTGGGACAACGTTCCTCAGGTCAGGTGGTTCTGGTGCGCCATGTGCTTCCCGGCGAAGTTGCACGAGTAACCTTGCCCGCAGACAAGAAAACCCACCTCTTCGCCTTTCTTGACACCGTCATCACTCCGCATCAACAGCGGCGCCAACCACCCTGTCCCCTGGCCGGACAGTGCGGCGGCTGTGATCTGCAACACGCCGACTACGACCTGCAGCTGCAGCTGAAATATGCCATCATCAAGGAGTTGCTGGAGCGGAGCGGCTCGTCTCTCGCGGGTGCAACCGCCCTGCTCACATACCCCCTGGCGGCTCCAAAGGAGCTGCACTACCGACAACGCTTGCGCCTGCAGGTGAGCGACCATAGCCGCCTCGGTTATCATCGCTTCCAGTCCCATGTGGTCATTCCGACTTCCTCCTGCATGCTTGGCAGCGCCTTGCTCAATCGGGTTCTGGCAACTCTGTGTTCCAACCCCGACGCCAGAAAACTGTGCGCCGTGGCAAGCGAAGTGGACATTCAGGAAAATCCCGGCAGCGGACGGGCTGTGGTCATCGTTCACCTGCGCCGCAAACCGCGCCCGGCCGACCGCGCCGCAGCCATCGGCCTTGGTGAAACAGTAGCCGACATCGAAGGTGTCTACCTGCGCGGCGAGGGGTTCGCACAGCTCGGTCCCTTTGGTGCCATCGACGCCGGCGCAAGATTGACCATGAGCCTTGGCTACCCTTCCTCGCCAACCCTGCCCGAGGGATTGGCACTGCGCTGGGAGGTCGGTGGTTTTTGCCAGGTCAACCTGCTGCAAAACCGCACCCTGATAAACACCGTTCTCGAGTTCAGCCAGGCTGGTTCCGGCCAGCGCATCCTCGATCTTTACTGCGGTATGGGCAATTTTTCCATTCCCCTGGCCCTGCTAGGGGCTGAGGTTGTCGGCATCGAGGGACAGGCCGCAGCGATCCGTAGCGCCATTGCCAACGCCAGAGCCTACCCGAGCATCATTACCCGATTCCTGCAGAGTCCGATCCATGCGGCCTGCCAAGAGCTGGTCAATAGCGGCGAGACCTTCGACTGCGTCATCATCGACCCGCCTCGAGCAGGGGCCCCCGACCTCGCCTATCACCTGACACAGCTTGCCAAGAAGAGCATCGTCTATATTTCCTGCGATCCGGCCACCCTCTGTCGCGATCTGCAGCACCTCTGCCAGCGCGGTTTTTCCATTCGCAAGATGCAGCCCATCGACATGTTTCCCCAGACCCACCACATCGAAACCGTTGTCCTTCTTGAAAAATAGCAGTGACCACGTCCTGGTCCCGCCACCGCCTCCACGTCCCCGCAGTGAACCGCAGAACTTTTTCCTGTCGCATGAGTACTCCTGACATTTTTTCTTGACTGGAGCATATCGATACAGTATCAATACCGTATCGATATACAAAAGGAGAACCCATGGTCAGCTATACCATCGACAAGGAATCGGACACCCCCCTTTATATCCAGATTCGCGATCTCATCCAGGCGGCAATCCGCAACGGCGAACTGGCCCCCGGCGATCGACTGCCCTCGGTTGCCACCCTGGCCAAGGAGATAGGCGTAACCCAGGCCACCATTCGTCGGGCGCTCCAGGATCTCAGTGACGCCGGGCAGGCCAGTTGCCAGGTGGGACGCGGCACCTTTATTCAAAAACCTGATGAGCCAGAGGCCGAGAGTGGCGACGGCAGCGCCCCTCAGGCGAGGGGAAGGGGCCTGGGGGCGCGGCAAGTCGGCGAGCACAGCCCGGTGGAGTTTGCCGCCCGCCACCTGCGCACGGGGGTGGGCAACGCCCTGCGGGAGATCATGACCCTTGCTGAAAAGCCGGGCATCATCCACCTTACCAAGGGAGTGCCCGATCCCGCTCTGCTGCCCCCGAACTTCATGGCCGAAATCACCAGCGAAACCCTGGCCCGGGACGGCGCCATGCTCCTTGAAACCACCGACCCCTTGGGACGGCACGACCTGCGCGAGGAGATCGCCCGCAGGTACGCCGCCCAGGGCCTGCCGGTGGGCGCGGAGCAGGTGTTGATCACCAACGGCTCACTTCAGGGCGTAACCCTGATCGCCCAGGAAAATCGCGAGATCGGCAAGCGGGTCATCTGCGAAACACCGTGCTTTCGCGGCATTACCGACACCTTCGCAACCATGGGCCACTGGGTCGAGACCATCACCAGAGACAGCGAGGGACCAGTGCCGGAACGGCTCCATCTCCTCACCGGGGGCGAACCGTCCCTGCTCTATCTCTGTCCCTACGCCCACAACCCCATGGGCACCAATCTCAGCGCCGAACGACAAACCATGCTGGTCGACTGGGCCCGGAAAACCGGCAGCACCATCATCGCCGATGAGCTCTTCCGCGAATTGTGCTGGGATGACCAGTTGCCGCCGAGCCTGCTCAGAAATCTCCCGGCGGAGCAGGCGGTGGTGGTCAGTTCGCTGTCAAAATCGGTGATGACCGGCATGCGCTTCGGCTGGATCGTTTCCTCGGCCGCGCACGTTCAGCAGCTGGCACAGCTCAAGCGGCTCAACGATCACTGCTGCCCGACCTTGATTCAGGGACTGGCGCTGACCATTTTCCAGTCCGGCCGCTTCGACCAGCATAACCGCAAGATGGCGGCCATTTATCGACAGCGGCGCGACGCCATGCTGCGCGCCCTTGAACGGTATATGCCCGAGGGCGTGAGCTGGACTCGACCGGAAGGCGGCTTTTCCCTGCTTCTCGAACTGCCGCGCGGCTACTCCAGCGTCGCCCTCTTCCTCTTCGCCATTAACAAGGGGGTATCGTTTTTGCCGGGCCCACTGTTCGACATCGACCAGCGCTTCGTCAACTGCTGCCGTATCGGCTATGCCTGGTCCGACGAAGCGGAGATCAAGGAGGGCATCGAACTGCTGGCCAGTGCGGTTGAACAGTTTGTCCGTC
>CAYSON010000208.1:1194-6412 GCA_964432635.1 uncultured Desulfopila sp. | reverse complement strand
TTCCTGGTCATCCGGAAAGTGGGCCTTGAGGCTCTCGGAAACAAACTCGACCTTGCCGCTGTAGGTGCCGAGCTCCGCCGCCTTCTCGGTTTTCCGTTTGGGATTGTTGGTATCGGGGGTATCGCAGGCACGGCCCTCGGCAAACCAGCGCAGGGAGGGGGTCGGCTGATAATCGTCGGGGATGTTGATGATATAGTAGCCTTTCTCGTTGAACTCCTCCCAAGAGATCAGGCCGGGAAGGTCGGAGGAATCAAAGAAGGCCCTGCTCCTTCATACCGAGACGGTCGGCGAGCTGGGTGAAGATTTCGTAGTCGGATTTTGATTCCCACAGAGGCTCGATGCATTTCTGCTGGCGAACGACGATACGGAAATTGCAACCCGAGCTGGCATGACAGGTGTAACCACCGCAGGAGCCCCATTCGCCAACGTCGTCACGCTCGAAGCCGGTGCAAGCCGGGAGGATGACGTCGGCCATACGCGTCTCGCTGTTGAACCAGATATCCTGGTTGACCACGAATTCAAGCTTCGGACTCTGGTACATGCGCACCCATTTACTGGTGTCGCTCATCGTCCCCATGAAAGAGCCGCCGTAACGATAGAGCATTCGCACCTCGGCATGACCTGCCATCGGGTAGGTGAAATGCTTGAACTGCTGCTCCAGCGATTGACCGCAAAAACCCTCGCCATACCAGCTCACCGGCGGATCGAGGATGGCTTCGGGTAGGGTCAGCCGCCACAGCCGCTGCTTGGTAGGGTTGACCGGCAGGAACTTAGCGAGTTTGGTGGTGGCGATGCGCCCCTGCAGATCAGCATAGGCTGGAAACCAGGTGACCACGTCGCTTGGCGCCCCCATGGTGGTGCCCCAGATGGAGCGACCCGGCTTGCCCAGGCCCTGCATGGCCTGGAGCAGGACCATCATCCGCGCCCACTCGGTGCCGTAGGCCTGGCGACAGGCACCACCCTCGCCGCCGCGGGCGCCACCGGAAAGCACGGTGCGCTTGGCCGCCCATTCGCGGGCCAAGGCGCGAATGACCCTGGCCTTGACACCTGATTCCTGCTCGGCCCATTCTGGGGTCTTGGGCTTGCCGTCGACCTCGCCGAGGATGTAGGGCTTGAACTCCGCAAAGCCGAGGGTACGGTTCTTGACGTACTCCTTGTCATAGATGCCTTCGGTGATCCACACATAAGCGATGGCCAGAGCCAAGCAGGTGTCGGTACCGATGCGCGGGGCGATCCATTTACCCTCCATGGCTGCGGCGGTATAATTATGGAAGGGATCGATGAAGACCATCTTCACCCCCTTCTCCTTGAGCCACTGCCGCCACAGGGCCGACTCCTGGCCGGTATAGGTGCCGCGGGTGGAGTCGGGATCGTTGGACCAGAGCACAATCATTTCGGCGTTTTGCAAAGAATCCTCGAGCAGGTCGTACTGCTCGGGCATGCCCAGACGCCAATAGAAGCCGTAGGTGTGGGTGGCGCCCCAGTGCCAGCCCTCCCAGCTGTCCGGGTTGTCAAGCACCGGGGTGTATTCGAGCAGGTTCATGAATCGGGCGAAGGGCCCCATCTTGTAACCGACGATACCCCAGTTGTGGTGCGAGGAGGTCAGCCCAGTGATGGCCGAGCCGCCATAGGTCTCCTTGACTCGTTTGATCTCGCCGGAAACGATATCCAGAGCCTCATCCCAGGAGATGCGTATATAAGGGGACTTGCCGCGATTTTGCGGATTGCGCTCGCCCTTGGGGTCAAAATCGACCCGTTTCATCGGGTACTTGATGCGCTCTTGGGAATAGATGCGGCGACGATCGGCATGAACGTAGGGGGCTAAGGCAAACTTCTTCGGCGGCGAATATTTCTTGCCGCCGGCCTCGATGGTCCACGGCTTGAAATCTTTGTCCTCGGCCACCAACGGCCTGATACGGGCAATCTTGCCATCCTTTACATAGACAGTGACGGGCCCGGCATTGGTACAACTGGTGAAAACCTTTTCACTCATCTTTTAACCTCCCGGATTCTGAACCTGGATGTAAACCTCTGGAACGCCCCGTTCCTGCCACCGAGTAAGCGATCGGCGGCAATCAGACGCCAACGGGCACCGCCCTGGACTTGCGAACCTCCTGGGCCATTTCTGGAAACAAACATACCGTCTGATATGTCGTTCGGTGAAAACCACAACACCGCCCGAACACCCTCAGCTCCCGTTGTTCAGAGCATCTCGAGGTGTTTCCATCCGACCATCCGGAGCTTTTGGACGTAATATGTATCGCATATTGGAATGCAATACCATTATACGAAACGTATATTACACTGCGAGGCGACCATGTCAAGATATTTTACATACAATTTGTGGTGTTGTGATTCCAATATTATTCATCATGTTTTCAGGTAATTTGGTGCCTTATCAAGAAGCGCTGATGCAGCATTCAATGAGAATTCTCGAGCGTGTCGCTGAGCCTCACCGCCTTGTTTCAATATCTGAAATTTCCGGCTTGAGGATTCAACCCAAAGCATCGCTCCACCGATGGACACCTTGTGCAAATCGTTCGTTTGCCGTTTTCCTGATGATCTTTTCCTTGAACTTCTTGATCTTTTTCTTCTGACACTGATATACTGATGCGGCAACGACTTCCCTCGCCGGTCAAGAATATCGATAGCAACGTAAAAGTAGGCGAAGATCGCACCATGCTCTCAAGCGGAGAAGGTGCGCACGACTCACCATCAACCTTCTTGCCCCGGACAGAGCGAAGAAAGTTGTATCAGCAGAGGAGGAAGTTCATCATGCGAAGCTGGAAATTACGAACCCAACTCAGTCTTGGATTTGCCTTGGTACTGTTGTTGACTGTTATCGTCGGCGGCGCCGGCCTGCTCTCCCTGAGAAACGTCATCGACTCCATGGCCGTTTCTCGCCAGATCAACGCCGACCAGGCACAGTTTTCCCAGGCCAGGGAACAATTTTATCTCTTTCTGCTCAATTCCCATAGCGCCGGACACGGTGCGCAAAAGGAATCTCGCGACAAAGGCCTGGCAATATTGGAGCAATTGGAAAAAGAATTGGAAGGACGTGCCGGTGCCGACGGCGCGACTTTCGACAAGGTGCGACAACAGTATTCGGTCTATCGCCAATCCTTTGTTGCCCTTGATGGCAGCGAACAAAAAAAGGAAGCGCTCAGCACTCCGGTTAAAAAGCATTTCGGCGGTTTTGAAGAACTGATCAAATCCGCATCCTTTCGTATCGACGACCTATTGCTCAACTACAAGCTCTACTCCTCCGCCGTCCTGGCCTATTTCGAGCGAGCCGACGATGCCGGCAAGGAGGCGATTTCAGCCAGTGAGAAAAAATTTGTAGACGCCCTGGCTGAGTGGTATCAGGTGGTCGAGAACAGCGAATCCTTGAAAGAAGTGCACAACACCATTCGCGAGCGACTCAAGAAGGTGCAGGACCTGAGCACCGACTATTTTCGGCTGACCGGGGAACAACGAAAACTGATTGATGACATGCGGGCCATCGAAACCGAATTGAGCACCCTCAGTAATCAGCTCATGGAAGACAGCGCCCGGCACATCGCCAAAGTCAACAAAGTGTCCGGCGGCATTATCCTGGCGGCAGTGATCGTTGCCATCGTCATGGGACTCCTCTTCGCCTGGCTCACCACCCATTCGATCACCGGCCCGATCCGCAAGGTCACCGCCGGACTCCGCGATGTCGCTGAGGGCGAAGGCGATCTCACCAAACGACTGCAGCTCGACTCGGGCAACGAGGTCGGAGAACTCGCCGCCTGGTTCAACGTTTTTATCGACAAAATGAACCTGATGATCAAGGAGATAGCCGACCACGCCGTCAGCCTTGGACAATCCGCCGACCAGCTGCAAACCATCTCCACCACCATGTCCCAAAATGCCGTTACCGCTTCCTCCACCTCTGCCGGAGTCGCCGAGGCGGCGGCGCAAATGAGTTTGGGCATGGCCTCCGTGGCCCAGGGCACCACCGAGGCGGCGAGAAATATCAGGCTGGTGGCCGACGCCGCCGAAGGTATGACTGAGGCGGTCTCGCGCATCGCCAGCGGCTCGGAGAGGGCTCGCAGCATCACCGAATCGGCGGTGGCCAAAGCAACCAGCGCCACCTCGCGGGTTAGTCATCTCGGGGCTGCAGCGACGGCAATCAGCAAAGTTACCGAGGTTATCACCGAGATCTCGGCCCAAACCAATCTGCTCGCCCTGAATGCCACCATCGAGGCCGCCCGGGCCGGCGAAGCCGGCAAGGGATTTGCAGTTGTCGCCAATGAAATCAAAGCGTTGGCTTCTCAGACCACCCAAGCCACCGCCGATATCAAAGAAAAAATCTCCGACATTCAGCGCTCCACCGAAGACACCGTCAAGGAAATCAGAGAAATCACCGAGGTCATCGGCAAGGTCAACGATACAGTCAGCGAGATCGTTCTCGATATGGAGACCCAGGCCGGCACCACCAGAGAGATCGCCGCCAATATCTCCCATGCCTCCATCGGAGTACGAGACGTAAACGACAGTGTGAATCAAAGTTCAACAACCGCCGGTGAGATCTCCACAGAGATCTCGACGGTGAGCAAACAAACCTCGGACATTATGCAGAGCAGTGCCCAGGTCAAATCGAGCTCCGACACCCTCGATGCCCTGGCCAAAGGGCTTAATCGCATCGTCGCCCGTTTCAAATACTGAGTCGCAGTAAGCCCAAAATCCTGCGTGTTCTGCCTCGGGCATTTCATGTAGAGTGGAGGGGCGAAAGCCAACCCGTGAAATGAATCGGCCAAATTAATGGAGCACAGTCCCCTTCTCGAGCCCCCCGCCAGAAAGTCCACCATGTCGGCGCGTCCGGACTATCAGCATATTCTCATCCATGTTTTACGCACCGCGCTCGAGCCATTGCCCTTCAAATCCAAGGTCCTGAAGATCTTTTCCGCCCTTGCTTCTTTCCGTGAATTGAAGCTCAGCGAAAAGGCCGCTCTGTTTATCGTCAATCTGGACAACAACACCCTCGACCTGCTGCTCGGCCACGGTCTCGATGACAGCGAGCCGTTACCCTGCAAATCGATCTCCTTCGGGGCGTGTCACTGCGGCCAGACCGCAGTTTCCACGAGAACCACGTTCTTCCCTGCCACTCCCCCTCTTGTCCAACGCTTCGCTGCCCCTGTGTTTTCCGGCGTCTACTGCGGTCCGATAGTCAAAGACAATCAACTCATTGGCG
>CAYSON010000208.1:0-1184 GCA_964432635.1 uncultured Desulfopila sp. | reverse complement strand
AGCCGGCGAACCCATGCGCTGGAGACGTGCGATCTCCTTGGCGTCCTCGCCTGCTATGCCGCCCCTGGCCACCGCAGCACCGCCGATTTCCTCGAACTGTTCGCGGCCGTCGCCAATATCTTCGCGGTGATCATCGAAAGTCAGCAAATGGATCAGCAGCTCATCCAGCTGGTCAACGATCTGCGGGGCTCAATCATCAACCTGCGCGAAGAAAAAAAATTTTCCGAGTCGATCATTCAAGGACTCAATCACGGCCTGATCGTCGCCGACCCGGACGGCAGCATCCGCAAGAGCAATTCAGTGGCCCAGGCCATCTTCAAACCCTTCACCCCCGTGCTTGATGGCCGCTACATCGCCGATTTTCTCGGTGACAGTGCCGCCGCCGAACTTCTCCGGGTCAGCTCCAGCGACGCCACCACCCTGGAAAAGGAACTGACCCTGATCACCCCGAACCGGGAGCACAAGATTATCGGCTACTCCAACGTGCCGAGAGAGGACGCCCGCGGTAACAATGTCGGGGTGATTCTTTCCCTCTCCGACATCTCCGAACTCAAGTACGTGCGCAGGGAAATGGAAAAAATGAACCGCCTCTCGACCATCGCCGAAATCGCCTCGGCGGTGGCGCACGAGGTGCGCAACCCCCTGGCCGGCATCAAGATCATGGCCCAATCCATAGAAGAGGAGGCCAAAGACAACAGCGAGCAGCTCGAGTGTTCACGGCGCATCATCCGCCAGGTGGACCGCCTCAACGAACTGCTGAGCGATTTCTTCTCCTACGCTCGCCCTGCCGAACCCAACAAACGACCAACCTCCCTGCCCTCGATAGTCGCCGAAACCATGCCACTGATCAACAATCGCCTGAACAAGAACCACATCGCGTGCACCAAGGAGATCAGCACCACTTTGCCCCGCATCATCGCCGATTCACATCAAGTGCAACAGGTCTTTCTCAACCTCTTTCTCAACGCCATCGACGCCATCAAGGAACAGGGCCATATCGAGATTTACGCCTCCAACCTGACGCCGAGCATGTTGAAAATTTACAAGAAGCTCCATCCGGCATTGCTCGGCAAAGGGCCCTATGTCATCGTACGCTTTACCGACAACGGTACCGGCATGCCACCCCATGTGGCAGAGCAGGTCTTCGAACCCTTCTTCACCACAAAAACTTCCGGGGCCGGGCT
>CAYSON010000207.1:644-6466 GCA_964432635.1 uncultured Desulfopila sp. | reverse complement strand
ATGTCGATTTCTACAGCGGTATCATGCTGCGCGCCATCGGCATCCACCTTAACATGTATACGGTGATGTTCGCCCTCGGCCGTATGCCTGGGTGGATTGCCAACTGGAAGGAACTGCACGATCACAAGTTGCGCATCTCCCGGCCCCGCCAGATCTATACCGGCCATACCGCGAGAGCTTTCGTGCCGATCGCCGAGCGATAATTTTTTGCCGCCCGACGTGAAGATTTCTCTCGTCGGGCGTTTTTCTCTCCTCGCGCAACGCCAAAAATGCTCTGTCTGATGAGCTTTTTTCTTGTCATGGCTATAGGCCATGGCATGGTGTTTCCGAGAAGTCTTACGAAAAAACAGCTAGTTGCATCGAGGATGATTATGGAAACTATCAATTGGAGAGATGAGTTCAGTGTCGGCCTGGCCGAAATGGACAATCAGCATAAAAAGCTCCTGGCAATGATCAACCGACTGGTCGCCGAACGTAAGGTCTTGACCGACCAGAAAACCATCGCCGAGTTGCTCACCGCTATGACCGATTACGCCGAGGAGCATTTTCGCGCCGAAGAATTCCTTATGGCCGAGTACGGCTACGACAAAAAGTCCTTGCAAGAGTTACAACATAAGGCCTTCATCGCCAAAACCCAGGAGTTCTGCAATGCCGGTTTCGGCCCCAATATCCTCTCCGAGGCCCTGCTCGACTATCTCGGAACCTGGCTGGTCGACCATATCCTCACCGAGGACATGCAGTACAAAGCCTTCTTTCACGGCAAGGGCCTCAGCTGATGACGCCCGCGCCCACCCCTTGGCAATGAGTGACAACAGCCCGCTAACCTTCTCCGATCACTCCCGGCGCTTTCAGGAGATGGTTTCGCGAACCGATCGCTACGGCGCCCAGGAGAAGGCTGACGGTTACGGTCAGGCATGCAGTGCCTGTGGCGACATGATTGAATTCTACCTGCAACTGCGCGCGGAACGTCTGCAACTGGTTACGTTTCAAGTGCGGGGTTGCGTCCATATGGTCGCCTGCGGCAATACCGTGTCGATCCTCAGCGAAGGCAGAACCTGTAAAGACGCCTGGCAGATTAGCGCTGCTGACATCTCCGGGTATCTGCAGACCCTGGCCAGGGAGCAGTACCATTGCGCCGAATTGGCGGTGAGCGCCTTTCTCGCGGCGCTGGCCGATTGCCAGCGTCTTCGCCGGGAACCGTGGAAGAAGATGTATCGTCGCGGCTGAAGCACTGCGACGACAGGCATGCAAACTTCACCACCTCTGCCGTGCCAATCCGCTATCCCCACCCGAGATCGGGGGAGAGCAGGGGCAATTGTCGAGATTTTCTTGCATCTTTGAAGATTTCCGGCGATGTTGTTGCCATGTCCCCGATCACTCACTTTGTCCGCAACCAGTTGCAGAGCAGCAACAACCTCGCCCTGCCATTCCGCCACCTAGAGAAGACAAGTTGCCATGATCAACAAAGACCTCGTCAGCAAAACGACACTGCTCTGTCTGGTGCTCGCCATCTCCTCCCTTTTTCTCTTAATGATCGAACAGTTCCTCATGGCGATCTTCATGGCCGGGCTCTTTTCCGCCATGGTCGGCCCGCTGCATCGCCGCTTGACCGCCAAACTGCGTGGCCGCGAGACTTTGGCCTCAATGCTCACCGTCTTCGCCATCGTTTTTCTGGTCCTCACTCCTCTGGCGTTGCTCATCACCCTCATCGTCGCCCAAGCAATCAGCGTCGGCCAGTCGGTGACGCCATGGGTCCAGGGCTTTATCAAGGAACCCACCACCCTGTCGACAATACTCGTCAAGGTTCCCTATTACGAAGAGATTCTTCCCTATCGCGACATCATCGTGCAGAAGGCCGGAGAGCTGGTGGGCACCGTCTCCACCTTCCTCATCGATTCCCTCTCCTCCTTCACCAAGGTGACCATCGACGCCATCTTCTCCTCGGTGATCATGCTCTATGTGATGTTTTATTTTCTCTCCATGGGCAATGTCCTTCTGGAAAAGATTCTCTATTTTCTTCCTCTTGACGATGGCAGCGAGCAAAAGCTGCTCTATCGCTTTACCTCGGTAGCCAGGGCGACCATCAAGGGCACTCTGATCATCGGCCTGCTGCAAGGGACCCTCTGCGGTCTGGCCTTCGCCATTGCCGATATCCAGGGTCCGGTCTTCTGGGGCTCGGTAATGGCGGTGATGTCGATCATTCCCGCCTTCGGCACGGCGATCATCTGGTTGCCAGCCCTGGTCATCCTCGCCCTCACCGGTGATTTTTTCGGAGTTGCCGTGCTTGCCGTGATCTGCGGCGGCGTCGCCGGCAATCTCGACAACTTACTGCGACCGCGGCTGGTCGGCAAAGACACCGAGATGCACGACCTCTTCGTTCTCTTCGGAACCCTAGGCGGCATCTCCATGTTCGGCCTGCTCGGCATCATCCTCGGACCGATCGTCGCCGCCCTGTTTATCACCGTCTGGGAAATCTACGGCGAGACATTCAAAAGCTATCTTCCCCATGTCGAAGTGGTCCTCAAGAAGTCCCCTGAAGACCAATCATAACTATTCACCAGCAGGCGCCGCGTCTCCGTCATGCCCTACCTTCTCTTGATTCTCACCACCCTCTTCTGGTCGGGCAACTTCGTGATCAGTCGCGGCATGCATAATGCCTTACCGCCGGTCGCCCTGTCCTTTTGGCGTTGGGCTCTGGCCTGTTGCATCCTCTGCCTGTTCGGCCTCCGCCATCTGCTCGTCCAGCGCTCTCTCGCCCAAAGCCATAAACGATTTCTCCTCACCCAGGCCCTCCTCGGTGTGGCCGGCTTCAACACTTTGATCTACTGGGCGATGCAGAGTACCACGGCGATCAACGCCGCCCTGATCAACTCGGCTACCCCGATCCTCATCGTCATTATCTCCTGGGTGCGGTTTGGCGAGCGTCTCGCCTGGCGCCAGGCCCTCGGTGTACTGCTCTCGCTGTCGGGCGTCATTTTCATCATCTCGGGCGGCAACATCACCGCCCTGCTGCAGTTGCAGGTCGGCTACGGCGACCTGCTGGTGGTGGGCGCCGCCTGCCTGTGGGCCACCTATTCGGTCAATCTTAAAAATTACCCTCCCGGGCTCCATCCCCTTGCCTACCAGACCGCCATCGCCATCATCGGCCTTGCCGCCCTGCTGCCCCTCTATCTGCTGGAGCTTGCCTCAGGCAAGACCTTTGCCATCACCATCAGCACCGTCGCCACCATTGTCTATGTCGCCATCTTCGCCTCGGTGCTCGCCTTCATTTTCTGGAACAAAGCGGTGACCGCACTCGGGGCCAACATCGCCGGACCCTTTATCCATCTAATGCCGGTGTTTTCCACCATCCTTGCCGTGCTCTTTCTCGACGAAACCCTGGGAGGAGTGCAGATCGCCGCCATCTTTATGATCTTCGGCGGCATTGTACTCACCACCAGAAAAATCAAACGCCCCTCCTGATCATCAGTTCCAGGTGCCCAACGCCACAAGTTCTTCTCTCTTGGCCTCGCCACCTCGCCTGATGGTTTCTCGTCCACGAGAGGTGTTTTGTGGCTGGAAACCCTCCTCTGTGGCGCCTTTGCCTGGCATCTGCTGAGACGAAACCTACAAACGCAAAAACCCCCAGAAAGCCGCTAGGCTTTCCGGGGGCAAAAGAACGAAGCAGAGAGGAGCGAGCCGCCGCTATTCCTTCCAGTCGGGACGAATGTGGAGCTCGGTCAACTGCTTGCGAGCGACCCCTGCCGGGGCGTCGGTGAGCGGGCAGGTGGCTTTTTGGGTTTTCGGAAAGGCAATGACGCTGCGGATCGAATCGCTGCCGGTGATGATCATCAACAGCCGGTCGAGCCCAAAGGCCAAGCCGCCATGCGGCGGCGCCCCGAGTTCCAGGGCGCGGAGGAGAAAGCCGAACTTCTCCTCGGCCTCACCGATACCAATGCCGAGCACCTCAAGCACCTTGGACTGAAGCTGGCGCTGGTGGATGCGGATGGAGCCGCCGCCGATCTCGGTGCCGTTGAGCACCAGATCGTAGGCGCGGCTGAGCACGGAAGCCGGATCGCTGCTCAGCTTGTTGATGTCCTCCTCGCGGGGAGCGGTAAAAGGGTGATGCAGGGCCTGGAAGCGCTTTTCCTTGTCGTCGTACTCCATCAGGGGAAAGTCGGTGACCCAGGTGAAACGGAACTCATCCTTCTTGAGCAACCCAAAACGCCTTGCCAGTTCAACCCGCAGCTCTCCCAACACCTGATATACCACCTTGGTGGTGTCGGCACCGAAGAACAGCAGATCGCCCTCTCCAGCCGCAGCGGCAGCGGCAATGGCCGCCCGCTCTTCCTCGGTGAAAAACTTACCGATGGGTGACTGCCACTCACCGCCGGGCTTGATCTTGACCCAAGCGAGACCCTTGGCGCCGAACTGGGCGACATACTCGGTGAGTTGATCGAGCTCCTTGCGGGTCATCTCGCCGCAGCCCTTGGCATTGATGACCCGAACCGTCCCGCCGCGGTCGGCGGTGTCGCGAAAGACCTTGAAGTTGCACGTGCTGGCGATCCCGGTGAGATCAACCAGCTCCATGCCGAAACGGACATCGGGTCGATCCGTGCCGTAGCGGTTCATCGCCTCGGCAAAGGTCAGGCGCGGAAAGGGCGGCTGCAGCTTTATGCCCAAGGTTTCCTTGAACAGCGTGGCGATCATCCCCTCGTTAATCGCCATGATCTGCTCCTCGTCAACAAAGCTCAGCTCCATATCGATCTGGGTAAACTCAGGCTGACGGTCAGCACGCAGATCCTCGTCACGAAAACATTTTACGATTTGATAGTAGCGGTCCATGCCGGCGATCATCAACAGCTGTTTGAACAGCTGTGGCGATTGCGGAAGGGCGTAGAACTTGCCGGCATTGACCCGGCTTGGCACCAGGTAGTCGCGAGCACCTTCCGGCGTGGAACGGGTCAGCATTGGCGTCTCGATGTCAAGAAAGCCGTGGTCGTTGAGGAAGTTGCGAACAGTCATCACCGCCTTATGGCGCATCACCATATTTGCGGCCATCTCTGGTCGGCGCAGATCAAGGTAGCGATACTGCAGGCGCAGGTTGTCGGAGACCTCGGTCTCCTCGTCGAGCGGGAAGGGCGGCGTCTCGCTGCTGTTGAGAACTCGCAACTCGCTGACCAGTACCTCGATGGCCCCGGTGGCCAGTTTAGGATTGGCCATATCGCCGGGTCGGGCTTCAACCCGGCCCCGCACCGCCAGCACCCATTCACTGCGAAGCTGGTGCGCCTTGGCATGAACCTCCGCATCTATCACCGGGTTGAAGACCACTTGGGTGATACCCTTGCGATCACGCAGATCAACAAAGATTACCCCGCCGTGGTCGCGGCGGCGCATCACCCATCCCATCAAGACTATCTCTTTTCCGACATCGTTTATGCCAAGACCATTGCAAAAGTGTGTGCGGACCAACTGTCCCATCGATTCCATGGTTGCTCTTCTCGTTGAATAACTATTTATCTGTTGTTTGCGGGCTATGCACCCAGTTCAGCATGGCGCAACTCGGCGGCGATCACCTCGTGGCTCAGATCAATGTGGTGTTGCTCCTCGTTGGCCATATTGCGCAATACCCCCTTGTTGGAGGTGATTTCCTCATCTCCAAGAACCAGGGCATAGCGGGCTCCGACCTTGTTCGCCATCTTCATCTGACTCTTCAGGCTACGCCCCTCGTGATCCATGGCGACACTATGACCGAGGTAGCGCAGCGCATGGCTCAAGGAAAAGCCGCGACCACTCGCCGCCTCACCGACCGCAGCAATAAAGAGATCGACCCGTTCCTTGCC
>CAYSON010000207.1:0-634 GCA_964432635.1 uncultured Desulfopila sp. | reverse complement strand
GCCCTCGACCACAGCCAGGGCCTGTCGATGCGCCACCTCGCCCGCGGCTACGACGTAGACATCGGCCTGCACGCCGGCCGCGCCGGCGACGCTGTGCAGTTCCCGCATCAACAACACCAGCCGCTCCATGCCCATGGCGAATCCGATGCCGGGACTATTCTTCGGGCCGCCAAGGGACTCGATCAGGCCGTCGTATCGCCCGCCGGCCGCCACCGCTGCCTGGGCGCCGAGGTCCCGGGTGAGGAATTCGAAGGTGGTGCGGCAATAGTAATCAAGGCCGCGCACCATGAACTTATTGACGCTGTGGGTGACCCCCAATTGCTCCAAGCCCTGCCGCACCAAGTGGAAGTGGCTGGCGCAGTCGGGACAGAGATGGTCGACCAAGGCTGGTGCGTCTTCCACCTGCCGGCGGCAACTCTCCACCTTGCAGTCGAGAACGCGCAGGGGATTGACGACACTGCGACGCTGGCAATCGGCGCACAGGGTATCCCTGCGCTGGCCAATAAAGGCCAGCAGCAACTCGCGGTAACCTGGGCGACAAAGGGGACAGCCAAGAGAATTGATTTCCAGGCTGACCGAGACACCCAGTTCGCCGAGCAGCATCGCCCCCATGGCCATAAGCTCGGCATCGACT
>CAYSON010000206.1:0-6476 GCA_964432635.1 uncultured Desulfopila sp. | reverse complement strand
AGCTCGCGATACTCTTAAGGATCCAGAAAAAAGGGACCTGTATGACAGGCTTGGTCATCACTGGCAGCAGGCTGGAGAAGCCCTCCATGCATCGGCGCGATCGGCGCAGGGGAAAAGACGCCCGAAAGGAACAGCCTTTTCAGGCAGCTCGGGGTTTTCCGGCGACCCACACGGCCAGTCGTCCCCGTGGCAAGAGATGGTTGAAGAGCTCTTTCGCCGGAGCGGCTCAGGCGGCGGTGAACGGGCGGTGGAACCTGAAGAGTCCGCCGCTCACCATGCGGTCGAGGGTGAACTCGTCGTCTCTCTGGCTGAGGTCTTCTGCGGCGCCACGAAAATGGTGTCGCTCCAATCTTTCGGTGTGGCGGAGGATGGAAGCGTGCGCCCGATGCAACGTACTTTACAGGTAAAGATCCCCAAGGGAATCAAGGATGGGGCTCTTCTCCGCCTTGCCGGGCAGGGAGGAGCAATGGCTTCTCGGCCGGCGGTCGGCGATCTTTATCTGCGTATCCGCGTTGCGCCCGATCCGCAATTTACCCGAGATGGCGATGATCTGTTGACGGTTATCGCCGTCTCTCCCTGGGAGGCAGTCTTGGGGGCGACTATTTCCGTGCGGACCCTTGATGGCACAGTGACGGTGCGGGTGCCGAAAGGTTCCCAGAACCGGCAACGATTGCGCCTTCGAGGTAAGGGACTGCCCAGGGCCAACAATAGCGCCGGAGATCTTCTTGTTGAACTGGAAGTCCGCGTTCCCGAGGTCATGGACGGCGAGGTGGAACGGCTGTTTATGCAACTGGCGACAACCTCCCGCTTTAACCCCCGTGACGCCATCGCCCAAAAGGGAGGACGGTCGGCCAAGGACGAGAGTTCGACCAGGGGATGGCAATGACCGAGCTGTCAAGAGCATCTTGAGCCGTGCTATTATCCTCGCCTTGTGGGGCTAAAGGGCGACGAGGAAAGCTGACGCCAAGGGCGAAAAGCAGATTCCTAAGCGCGAATCATTTCCTCGCAGACCATGCGGTCAACGAAATCGAGGACGAATTGGCGCTGGATGAGGGAGGCGTGGGCGATACAGGTGCAATGCAGATGAGAATTGCTGCGCACCAACAGCTCGAAGCGCACAGAACTGCCGGTGATCTCCACCGCCAGAAAAAAGGGACCATGCTCTTCGTGGCCCTGCTGTGCCGCGGAGAGCAAGTCGGGAGGCAATTCCATCCAGTAGAGGCCGATCATCGGTCCCAGTTTCAAGGTGCGCTTCAAATAGGAGTCGATATTATCGCGCTCCATAGGGCTGAGTTCATCAATAACTAATTGTCGCATGGGAATACCTGCTGAAAAACATCGGGAGCAAGCATCAACAGAGGACAGTGCTCGCTCCGGGTGAGGTGATCAGTGAACTAAAAACACCTCGGTGGTGTCAAAGATCGAGCCAGGTGGTGTCGCTGTTGAGATTGTCGCAGCCGTTGTCGCCCACCACCACCATGTTTTCCAGGCGGATGCCACCCCAGCCGGGGAGGTAGATGCCCGGTTCGACGGTGACCACCATCCCGGTCTTGAGTTTTGCACGGTTGCGGCTTGAAAGCCGGGGTTCCTCGTGTACCGCCAGCCCAACTCCGTGACCAAGGGAGTGGCCGAAATAGGCACCGTAGCCGGCGTCGGCAATGACTTTGCGGGCTGCCCGATCGACATCGCAGCAGCGCACACCGTTTGCAATTGCAGCCATACCGGCCACCTGCGCCCGGCGCACTAATCGGTGCAACTCACGATAGCGGTCGTCGGCAGTGCCGGGTACAAAGGTCCTGGTCATGTCGGAACAGTAGCCGTCGAGCACCAGTCCCATGTCGATGGTCAGGGAGCGGTCGCGGGCCAGTGGTCCATTTCCGGGGACGGCATGGGGCAGGGCACCACTGTCGCCACTGGCGACAATGGTGGCGAAACTCGGTTTCTCCGCGCCCTTGCGGCGCATTGCCGTTTCCACTGCCAGCGCCACCTCGATCTCGCTATGGTAGCTGCCTATGGCGGTGAAGATCTCTTTGAAGACCTCCTCGTTGAGGCGCACCGCCCGGCGTATACGGGCAACCTCCTCCTCGCTTTTGACGGCGCGCATTTCCTCTATCCACGGTTTGGCGGCGGTGGTTTCGATGCCTTTCTTGCCAAGGATGTCGGCGAGTTTGAGGGCGGTGGCATGCAGGGTGTAGCGGCTTTCAAAGGCCAGCCTCCTTATGCCGAGTTTGGGCAGCAGCCCGGCGAGCAGGGCGATCAAGCCCTTGCGGTAGAGCATTATCTCTGCCCAGGGCACTTCTCGTTGCGCTTGTAGCTGATAACGAAAGTCGGTGAGCAGAAACAGCTGTCCTCTGGCGGGAACGAGCAGCACTCCGGAGGTCTCGTCGATGCCGTGGTCACCGCCGCTATAGCCGCTCAGGTAGCGGCGGTTTTCCGGCCGGGCGACGAGGAAGGCACCTATACCGGCTCGTCGCAGCCGGCTTTGCAACAGGACGATGCGCCGCTGGAAGTCCATGGTTTTTCGGGCCTTAGCGAGCGTCGGCGGTGAACAGGCGGAGTGCCATGGCCTTGCGTTGATCCATGGCGTCAGTGTACTGATTGTTGAGGCCGGTAAGCATGCGCGACAGCTCTTCGCGGTACTGCGGGTGCATGGCCGGGTTGATGGGGCCACGACCACTCTGGCCTCGGGCCGTACCCTGCTGCTCCAACTGAGCGCGGATGGCGTCCTCTAGCTGTTGTGTCATCTGGTCCTTGTGTTGCCCGTATTGCTTGAGAATCTGATCCAGTTCGTGACAGATGGAGACGATTTCTCCCTTCTTCCCAGCCAGGGTGAGTATCCCCTGCAGGGCCAACTCCCCCGCTTCCTGCAGCTCTTTGCTGCGCGGGAGGACCACATTGCGCAGCAGGATCTGCAGCATACCCTTGCTGACCTCGCCCTGCTCACCGGAGGGCAGGCTCGCCAACTCTCCCTTGAGGTCAACCGCCTTGCCGTTGACGTAGTCGGCGGCAAGGCGCATACCCTTCTTGATCAGGGTATCATCGTCGGTGGTCTGTGGCGCCGCGGCGGCCATGCGGGCGGCGCGTTCCATTACCATATCCATGGTGCTTTTGATTTCTGCCATGTTCGTGTTCCTTGTTGAAAACCTGAAAGGGATGATTGGAGGATGGAGGGTGTGGAGAATGTACAACAGAGCCGTGGCGATGGCAAAGGAAAACCTGGGCGGCGGGGGAGTGGCGCACCCCTTTAGCGATACCGCAGGCGAGCGGCGAAAAAACCATCGATGGTGGTGTCGGGACGGGGAGAGAAATAACCGCCGACCACCAGTTTCCTGGCCTCTTCGGGAAGATAGGGCGTGCAGTCGTCCTGGACCATGGAGTGATGGGTGGCAAGAAAAGCACCTACCACCTCCTCATTTTCCTCGGGCTCCAGGGAACAGGTGGCGTAAACCAGGATTCCGCCGGGGGCGAGCAGGCGGGCGCCGGCATCGAGCAGACAAAGCTGTTCCCGCTGGTAGACCTGGAGATCTTCAGGTTGACGATTCCAGCGGATGTCGGGTTGACGACCGATCACTCCGGTACCGGAGCAGGGGGCGTCGATAAGGACGCCGTCAAATGCGCCTGGCAGCTGTTCGGCAGCGACCTGCAAAGTTGCTTCATGGACAACCAGGCCGCTGGTCAGGCCGAGGCGGGCGGCATTCTCCCGCAATCTCAGTAGTCGTCCACTTTGCGGTTCGACGGCATGCACTTGCACGGAGAGATCCGTGGCGTTTTGGAGAAGGAGGGTGGTTTTGCCGCCAACCCCGGCACAGCCATCAAGATAGATACCACCAGGGCGCAGGGGGAGAAGGAGGCTCGTGGCGAGCTGGGCTGCCTCGTCCTGCACCTGGAAATGGCCTTCTTGGTAACCGGGCAGGGCGGAAACCTTGCCGCGGTAGCCGGGAAGGACCAGGGCATCCCGGGCATAGGTGCCTTTTTTGGCTGTCAAACCACTTTCTAAGAGGTGGTCCAAGAGGTGGTCACGGCTGATTTTCGCGGTGTTGGCACGCAGTACCAAAAGCGGCTCTTGGTTGTTGCAGCGACAGATTCGTTCGGTCTCTTTGAGGCCGACGCGACTTTGCCAGCGGGCAATCAACCATGGTGGGTGGTTGAGCAGCAGCTCACCCCTTGCCCCGAACTGTGCTTCTGTTGCCAGTCGTTCCTTGTCTCGCAGGGCCTGACGGAGGATGCCGTTGACAAAGCCTTCCAGCCGTTGCGGTAGCCGTTGTCCCTTGCACACCTCGACCGTGGCGTGGACCGCGGCCGGCGCCGGAATACGGTCGAGAAAAAACAACTGATACAAACCGACCGCCAACGTCTGCAGGATAAAGGGATCGATTTTTTTTAGCGGGGTTCGGGAGAGGAGGGTGATCATACGTTCCAGAACCTGGCGATGGCGCAGTACGCCGAACACCAGCTGCATTGCCAGGTTGCGTTCGAGTTCCGGCAGCTGGAAGTGGGCGGTGAGCCGGTCAAGCAGCGGTTTAGCCGGACTACCTTCCTTCTCAAGCAAAGAGAGGGCCTGGACGGCGACGAATCGCCCGTTTTGTCGAGAAAAGCCGGTCTTATTTAACCGGTTGGGTTGGGTATCTGGCGGTGCCATAATGTCCGATGCTGTCTGAGTCGCGGGATATATCGTCGAGGTCTGTTTCGACCAAGGGTCGGCCAGGACTGTAGCAGGTCTGGATGAGAAGGCAAACGCCAAAGTGTTACCACTTGCTGGGCGAGAGAATGGATTTATTGAATCACGCTCGCATGGACAAGAAGGTTGGATCCTGGTAAGGTTACCTTCGGTCACTTTACGGTTGTTCTTCCCTTTTCCCTCGCAATTTACCGGTTATGTGGAAAATCTTTGGTTGTGTCTGGCTCTTATCAATGACGCTGTTGGTTGATTCACTCCATGCCTATACCAAGGAGGAGGTGGTGCGGCGCGGGCGTTTGTTCTGTGGGGTATCCTCCGGCAGTCCAGGGTTTTCAAGTGTCGATGCCGAGGGTAAATGGACCGGGCTCGACGTTGATATCTGCCGGGCCGTGGCCGTGGCCGTACTTGGCAATGCAAGCAAGGTCGACTATCTGCCCCTGGCCGAGGGGGAATCTTTTTCAGCTTTGATGGGCGGCACGGTGGACATTCTTTCCCGCCACTCCACGTGGACATTTTCCAGGGACTCCGGTTTGCCGGTGCATTTTGCCGCCATCAGCTACTATGACAATCAGGGCATGATGGTAACCAAGAAGTCCGAGATCAAGACTGCGGCGGAATTGAAAAAAGCCAGGGTTTGCGGACCGGTTGCCTCATCCTACGAGGCGACCCTCCTCGATTATCTGGAGCGACGCCGGGTGGAGGCCAAACTCGTTCCTTATGAGAGTGTGGACCTGGCGGTCAAAGGGTTCGAAAACGATGCCTGCGATCTTCTTTCGCTGCCGGTATCTCAGCTGCACGGCCTGCGTTCGGCGCTGGTGGCTCGGGAACACGGTCTGATCCTTGACGAAACCATCGCCAAGGAACCTTTTGCACCGGTGGTGCGCCAGGGAGACGATGTCTGGCTGAATATTGTGCGGTGGTCGGTCCATGCCATGATCGCCGGCGAAGAACTTGGCGTCACTTCACGCAATGTCGGGGAAATGAAGATGAGCGGGAACATCGCTGTGCGCCATCTTCTCGGTCTGGGAGGTGGCGCCGGCAAGGGCCTTGGGCTGAATGACGACTGGGCGATGCAGATACTTCGCCAGGTCGGCAATTATGGCGAGGTCTTCGAGCGCAATCTTGGTCAGAGTTCTCCCCTGCGTCTGGAAAGAGGGCTGAACAACCTATGGAACAAGGGTGGTCTGCTCTACGCCCCGCCGTTCCGGTAACGTTGTTCTCGCAACATTTTCTCTTGTTGGCTTTCACGCCCCGTAGGCTCTTTCCTGAAAAACACCCCCGTTGCCGCATAAAACGGGGGCTTGTCGTCACACCTCGGTGATTACCTCAAACAAATCCCGTGCTTCCTCGATCTTGCTGCGGTTGCCGATAATCGCCCTGTGACAGGAATCGTTGCGCGCCGCATGGGCCGGAGCAAAGCTGCGCGACTCGGCAAGGGTGGTGGCGGTGATCTCGGCGAGGCGCTGTCGTTTATACTGGGCATCAATGCCGTTAAGAAAATCGTTACGGGCGGTGGCACCCTTGGCGGCGGCACTCTGCAGGGAGTCGAAGTTACCGTAGGTGCCGATGATCAATTGTTCCAAAACCTTGGCAGGGAGATCAAGGGTTTCGACCACTGCGGCCACTCCGTTGTACGCGTCGTAGGTATTTCTCACCTGCGGGTCGCGATAGCTGACATAGGCAAGATTGCCGGTCAGCTGCCCGAATTGAATGAAGCAGCCATAGGCTCCACCCATCTGGCGCACGGTGTTCCACAGATAGTCGCGGGAGAGATAGGTTTTTAATACCTCAAAGTGGC
>CAYSON010000205.1:0-6516 GCA_964432635.1 uncultured Desulfopila sp. | reverse complement strand
AGGAGCGACGGTTCCTTTTATTGCCCGCTACCCCAAGGAGATCACCGGCTCCCTTGATGAGGTGGCCATCGGCGCAGTGCGCGATCTCGCCGAAAAACTCGTCGAGATCGGCAAACGTCGTCATGCCGTCCTCGAGGCCCTGCGCGAGCGGGATCAACTCGACCAGAGTTTGCAACGCCAACTCCTCGAGGCACAGAGCCTAGCGGAGATCGAGGATCTCTATCTGCCCTTTCGCCCCAAGCGCAAGACCAGGGCGATGCTCGCCCGCGAGCGGGGTTTGAGTCCTTTGGCGGAAATGCTCCTGGCCGGCCGCTCGCCTCTGCCGCTCGGTGACTTTCTCCGCCAGGAGCAGAGTGTCCCCGACAAAGACACAGCCCTGGCGGGGGCCCGCGACATCATCGCCGAGGAGATCAGCGAACAGGCGTCCACCCGCACGGCGATGCGCCGACTCTATCGCCAAGCGGCGATAATCGAGACCAGGGTGGTGGCCAAAAATGTTGCTCAAGGGGATAAGTATCGCGACTATTTTAATTGGCGCGAGCCGGCAGCCAAGGCCGCCGGCCACCGTCTTCTCGCGGTGCTGCGTGGGGCCGAGGAAAAAATCCTCACGATGACCATGCGTCCACCTGAAGAACAGGCCCTGGCCCTGCTGCAACGGCTGCATCCGGGAGGCGGGGTGTGGCGAGGGGAAGTGCTCCAAGCCATCGACGACGGCTACCGCCGTCTCCTCGCCCCGGCCATGGAAAACGAGCTCAGTGGAGAGCTCAAAACCACGGCGGACGAGGAAGCCATTCGCGTCTTCGCCGACAACCTCCGTCAACTGCTGCTCGCCCCGCCCTTGAGCGAACGGAGCGTGCTCGCCGTCGACCCCGGTTACCGCACCGGCGCCAAGGTGGCCTGCCTCGACCGGCAGGGCAAGCTCCTTGAATACACCACCATCTTCCCCACCCATGGTGGTCGCAAGCGCGACGAAGCCAAAGAAGCACTGACCGCGTTGATCCACAGACATCAAATAGCCGCCATCGCCGTCGGCAACGGCACCGCTGGCAGGGAGACCCTTGATTTCATCGGCGAGCTGAAACTGAGCCGGGAGGTGGTGGTCACCATGGTCAGCGAGGACGGGGCGTCGATCTATTCCGCATCGGAATGCGCCCGCCGCGAGTTCCCCGATCTTGATCTTACCGTACGCGGCGCCGTCTCCATCGGCCGGCGGCTGCAGGACCCTTTGGCCGAACTGGTCAAAATCGACGCGAAATCCATCGGCGTCGGCCAATACCAGCACGATGTTCACCAGGGCGAGCTGAAGAAGGCCCTCAATCAGGTGGTGGAGAGCTGTGTCAACAGCGTCGGGGTGGAACTCAACACCGCCAGCGTCGAGCTGCTCACCTTCGTCGCCGGCCTCGGTCCCGCCTTGGCCGGAGGCATCGTCGCCTACCGCAACGATCACGGACCCTTCGAGGAACGCACCGAGCTGCTCCGCGTGCCGCGACTCGGCCCCAAAGCCTTTGAGCAATGTGCCGGCTTTCTCCGCATCAGAAACGGCAATAATCCTCTCGACCGGGGCGCCGTCCATCCCGAGCGCTATCCCCTGGTGCGGCGCATGGCCAAGGACTGCCGTCTGTCCGTCGAGAACCTCATGACTGACGAAACGGCACGGCAGCAACTCGACCTCAAGACCTACGTCGACGATCAAGTGGGCATGCCAACCCTGCTCGACATTATCGCCGAACTGGCCAAGCCGGGTCGCGACCCGCGCCGAGCCTTCGAACGCTTCGATTTCGCCGCCGGTCTGCGCACCATTGATGATCTCCATCAGGGCATGACCGTCCCGGCAATCATCACCAACGTCACCAAATTTGGGGCCTTTGCCGATATCGGCATCAAGGAGAACGGCCTCATTCACATCAGCCAACTGGCCGACCGTTACGTCAAGGAGCCGGGCGAGGTGGTCAAGGTCGGCGACCGGGTCGAGGTGCGGGTGGTGGATATAGACAAGGGACGGAAGCGCATTGCACTATCGATGCGAAAAAACCCTTAGGTGGGTGTCTCGTCCCTCATTGCCACCATTCTTCATATCAGTGACAATCACCGTTCAGCCATGGTGCAGGGCGGCGCGGCGAGCCCGCCAGCGTCCGATGAGGTTCTCGGCGAGAAAGAGAGCGAGGCCACTCCAGATCAGGCAAAAACCGATCATGCGCGCTGGTCCGAAGTCTTCGTGGAAGACGAAGACGCCGATGATCAGGTTGATGGACGGGGCCAGATACTGCAAGAAGCCCAGGGTGGAAAGAGGGATCTGCTGCGCCGCATAGCCAAAGAGCAACAGCGGCACAGTGGTGATGATCCCGGCACCGGCGAGCAGCAACGAGCCGGCGAGGCCGATATGACCAAAGGAGCCGCTACCGGCCAGCTCCAGGCCAAGCAGCAACACCAGCGTGGGAACGAAGAGCACCGCCGTTTCCAGGCATAGGCCATCAAGGGGAGCCAGGGGCGTCTTCTTGTGCAGCAGACCGTAGATGGCGAAAGTGACCGCCAGGACCAGGGCGATCCAGGGGAAGCGGCCGTAGTAGACGGTCAGGTAGAGTACGCCCAGCGCAGCCAGGACGATGGCCGTCCACTGTGGCGCGCGCATCCGTTCCCCAAAAAAGAGCATGCCAAAAAGCACGTTGATCAGGGGATTGATGAAATAGCCGAGACTGGCCTCAACGATATAGCCGGACTGGACCGCCCAGATATAGAGCAGCCAGTTCACCGCGAGAAGCAGTGAAGTGGCGGTAAACAATTGCAGGTTGCGGCGCTCCCGGGCGGCCCGAAAGAACTTTTCCCACCGCCCCAGCGCCAGAATCATCGCCAGCGTCAGCAGCAGCGACCAGGCCATGCGATGGCCGAGAACCTCGTAGGCCGGCACCTCCTGCAGCAATTTCCAATAGGCGGGCAACACCCCCCAGGAAAAATAGGCGACCGCTGCGGCCACCACTCCACCGTACCTCTTCATCATTCCCCCGTGACCTTCGGCATTCCTTGACTCGCTCCGCTCTCACGGGGAGGCCAGCAAGCCGCCGGCCCAGGAGTAGTAAACGATATAGCTGCCGGCACCGAGAAGCAGCACGGCGGAGAGTTTTTGCACCCAGGGCAGGAGCCTGCGCAGGGTGCCAACCACCACCCCCTCCTTAACGACGGCGATCCCCAGGGTCAAGAGCTGCATCACCGCCCCCATGCCGAGAATATAGCCGAGAAACTGCAGCAACCCGGCGCTAAAGTCGCCCGATGCCACGGAACTGCCGACCACCATCAGGAAGATCGGAAAGGTACAGCCGAGTGAGGTCGCTCCAAAGGCCAGCCCGAAGAGGAAATAGCCGAGCACCGAGATCTGCCGCGGATCGCCGATGCGGGCGGCCAACCCGACCATGAAATGCAGCGACAGGGTCTTGTCGAGCAGCATCCAGCAACCCAGGCCGATGAGAAGCAGGCCGACCACCACCGCCAACCACGGCATCACCGCCATCAAGGCACTGCCTCCGGCCGAAACGACGATGCCGAAGATGCCAAAAAGGAGAGCGAACCCGGCAGTCACCGCCACAGCGATCCACAGGGCCTTGAAGAGACGATAGAAAAGGGAACGATGGCGGAAACCGCTGTCGTCGGCGCCGAGATAGAGGGTCAGGTAAACCGGCAAAAGGGCGAAACCGCAGGGATTGACCGCCGAGACCATGCCGGCCCCAAAGGCGTAGCCGAACGGCAGCAGCTCGGCGGCCCGCCCCAGCCACTGACTCAGTTCCACCTGAAGATCCATAATACTTCCTCATCGCGTTGACCGAGGGATATCGCCCCCGGTCCTAAATGTTAATGCAAACTCTACAAGCCATCCCGGGCCGATCAGCCCTCGTCCGGCAAAGTCTCCACTGTACCATAAAGAATAAAGGAGTTGAAGTGTGGCAACTGTCGCCATCGACAATGTTCAACACCGCCACCACCGGGCAAGTAACTTCCTTTTCTCGGGTATTTTTGCTCCCAAAACGGATCTTTTCTGCTATAGTTGACCACCTTTTCACCAGGTACCGCCACCCCACCTCGAGGACGTTATCGGAATGGACACCAGCCAGGCTTATGAGCAGCTCGCCGCGACCAGATCCTTGCCGGAGCCATCGCCCTTTGCCCAAAGGCTCGCCCGCCTCTGCTGCGACGAGAGCCCTTCACCCGCGGATTGCGACGACCTGCTCGCCACCGATCCCCAATTCTGCCGGGAGCTGCTGCGCTTTTTCACCGGGCCCTTGGCCGACGGCCAGGACCTGCGTCCCAAGGCCTCACCACACCAGGCTGTAGTCGTTCTTGGCCGTCCCGCCGTTGCCTACCTGGCAATTGTCTTTTCTCTAGTGCAGGCCAATCGCCATGGCAAATGTCGCCGCTTCGACTACCAACGCTTCTGGCAAAAGGCTCTGGCCCGAGGCGCTGCGGCACGAGCCCTGGCCCAACGCCAGAACGAATCAGGACCACTCTTTTTTACCTACGGAATCCTCGCCGCCATCGGCGAGTTGGCCATGGCCACCGCCTTTCCCGAAGAGTTTGACTCGTTCCTCGGCAAGAATCTGACCCCTGAAAAGACGGAAAGCAGCGAGGAACAGCTGTTCGGCATGAGCACCACCGACCTGACCGGCCATCTCCTCGGGCTATGGCATCTGCCCAAGACCGTGTACCACGCCCTCAAGGCACCAATTCTCCATCCCGGCGGCCAGAGTCCCTGTCGCATAACCCAGAAAACCCGCAAGATCCTCTTGCTCTCCGACTATATCGCCAAAATCTGCCTGATCGACCTGCCGCTGGCTGCGACCTTCCTTACCGTCGAGCAACTGGCTGAGGAACAGGGTATGAAGGTGGAGGAGTTCGCCCCGTTGTTCGATGAGATCGTCCCCTTCTGGCAGGCGGTCAGCGAGTTCTTCGAAATCCCCTCACTCTCCTGCCCGTCGTACCACCAGATCAAGACCATGGACGATATCGGTCTCATGGCCGAGCCGGCAAAGCTTCAGCCACTGACCGTACTCATCGCCGACGACGACCCGATCACCCTGATTTGCCTGGAGAAGCTCCTCCAGGCTCCACATCGTCATTTGATTATCGCACGAGACGGCCAGGAGGCCCTGGCCCTGGCCTTGGAGAAGCGTCCGCAGCTGCTGGTCACCGATTGGCACATGCCCGGATTGTCAGGTATAGACCTCTGCAAGATTCTGCGCAAGACCAGCGTCACTCAACACATCTACATCATCATGCTCACCGGCAAGGAGTCGGATGACGAACTGGTCAAGGCCTTCGACGCCGGCGCCGACGACTACGTCACCAAGCCCTTCACCCCCAAGGTGCTGCAGGCCCGCATTTCCAGCGGAGAACGGTTGCTGCGCTCGCAACAGACCATTGCCCTCGATCGCGAAACCATCAAGCGCTACGCCGCCAAACTGGCTGCCTCCAACCGCAAGCTGCAGAACATGGCCATGACCGATTTTCTTACCGGCCTGCCCAATCGTCGCAGCGCCCTGCAGCGCCTGAAAAATCTGGTGGCCGAGGTGCAACGCTATAATGAGCCGTTATCGTGCCTGATGATCGACATCGATCATTTCAAGAACATCAATGACAGCTACGGTCACGACCGCGGCGACCAAGTGCTGCGGCTGATCGCCCGCCTGCTCGAGGACAAAGCGCGCAGTTACGACATGGTCAGCCGCTGGGGTGGTGAGGAATTCCTGGTGATCAGCGCACGCAGCGGCGTTACCGACACCCTCCATCTCGCTGAGCGGCTGCGTAAGGCGGTGGCCGCATTGGACATTACCCTGACCGAAGGACTGCACCTGCGGGTGACCATCTCCATCGGTGTTGCCACCTGGAATTCCACCTTTCGCAATGCTGGAGAGCTGATCAAGAAGGCTGACCAAGCCCTTTACCAGGCGAAGGCCTCCGGTCGCAATCGGGTGGAAACGGCAAGCTGAACCCGTCCTCCGCCTCTCCCCTTCGCTCACCCTCCAGGCACAATGCCGAGGCAAGCGGGATGCTGCCGCAGCGGCAGGTCCACCCGGCATATTTCCTCGTCCGCCACCGCCTGATGGCAGTAGCGATTGAGATCGAACAGCCCGCCTTAGAAGTTTTCGATCCTGCTGCCCCGAGCCACGCTCTGCTCCACCACCCGACTGCAACCGTCCACGGCTCGGACCATGGTGAGGATCTCTTGAAAGACCGGATCGCTCTGACCAAGCTCGCTTTCGGCTTGCTCCAACAGTTCACTACCCAGACGCAGGTAGCCGCGCAGGCCGTCAAGAAGCACCTTGCGCTTGGTATGTTTCTCTTTCTCCCGCAGCAGCAGGGGGAGAATGCGCTCGATCGAGTATTCTACCAGGGCGTCGCGAGGGGTGTTGTATTCCTCCGAGACCCGCTCCAGGTTTTCCAAAGTTTTCCTGGAGATCACGTAAGTTTTCGGCACCCGCTGCGATCTCTGGCCAACGTGTTCGAACTCCCTGGCAATCTTCTGCCGCGCCT
>CAYSON010000204.1:0-6582 GCA_964432635.1 uncultured Desulfopila sp. | reverse complement strand
CTGAGCCTGCCAGTTGGCCTACTTGATTTTCCTGGGATGCCAGCCCCTTCTTGACGGCGCTGGCGGCATAGGCCATCATCACCTTCTTGCGCGAATGATCGAGGGCGACATGGCCCATCTCGTGGCCGATGACAAAGAGCAGTTCCTGGTCGTTCATCATTTCCATCAGGCCGCTGTAGACGCGGATGCTGCCGTCAGCCATGGCAAAGGCGTTGATATCGTTGGTATGGTAGACCTTGTAGTTATAACTGCGGCCCTGATGCTGACCGTACTTACCGACCAGCCGGCGCAACCGGGTATCATGGGGGCTGCCGGGCGGGGCCACGCGATGTTTGCCGTCTTCCTGGGCCGCGGCCTGCTGCGACAGGCGCCGCACGTCCTCGTCGCTGAGGGTTATGGCGGTGACCGCATCCGAGGCGGCGTCGGTCATCATCATCAGGTTGGTGTTTTCACAGGAGAGGAGCAGGAACAAGGGGAGGAGCAGAACACTCAGGCGCGACATGAAGTTGTCCTTGGGATAAGATGAAAGAGTGCATCGACGGAAGTGCATTTCTTTGGTAGAGCATGATTTTGCTGCTGTCAATCGTCGGGACAGACGATTTTTCCGGCCGGTTCCGTCCAGGTCATCGCTAACGCTACATTTTTCCGAGAGAAGTGAGGTATGCACACTGTAAATTTGGCATCGGGGCAATCATTGCCAGCCCTGGGCATGGGCACCTGGCGTATGGGAGAAGATCGCACCCGGCGGATGGAGGAGATCGCCACTCTGCAGCGGGGCATCGACCTTGGTATGGAGCTGATCGATACCGCTGAGATGTATGGCGAAGGTCTGGCCGAGGAGCGGGTGGGTGAGGCCATCCGCGGGCGACGCGAGCGGGTCTTTCTGGTCAGTAAGGTGTATCCCCACCATGGCTCCCCGCAGTTGGCGCGGCGCGCCTGCGAGGGGAGCCTGAAGCGCCTCGGCGTTGACTGTCTTGACCTCTATCTCCTCCACTGGCGTGGTGGAATTCCCCTGGCAGAGACCATCTCGGCCATGGGAGAATTGCGCCGGCAGGGCAAGATCCGCCACTGGGGGGTGAGCAACTTTGCGGTTTCGGATATGGAAGAGCTGCACGCCTTGCCCGACGGTGAAGGGGCGGTGGTCAACCAGGTACTCTACAACCTCACCCGGCGCGGCATCGAATGGGATCTGCTGCCCTGGTGCGAGACCCGTGGCACAGTGGTCATGGCCTATTCGCCGGTGGAGCAAGGGCGGCTGCTCACTCACCCCGGCGTAGGTCGGCTGGCTCGGGAGGTGGGGTTGTCTCCGGCGCAGTTGGCCTTGGCCTGGGTACTCAACCGCCGCCGGCTGCTGGTCATTCCTAAGGCGTCGAACGTCGCTCACCTCGAGGAAAATTTCCGGGCGCTTTCACTCCACCTGAGCGGGGAGACCCTGGCGACACTCGATGGCCTTTTTCCGCCACCGCGACGGGCCATGTCCCTGGAGATGCTCTAGCCGGGTGGGATGTGTTAAGCGATTGCCAAAAACCTTGTCAGCGGGTAGGGTCGCGCCATGGTGCAGCTAAGAAGACGGGCAAAGGGGACGATGAAAAGGGTGAACAATGATCGGGGTCTATGATTCCGGATATGGCGGGTTGACCGTACTGGCAGCCCTGCGGGTCGCGCTACCCGGCCACTGTTTCGTTTTTTTGGGCGACAACGGGCGGGCGCCTTATGGCGATCGGGATTCCCAGACCATTCTCGACTTCTCCGAGCAGTGTGTCGAGCACCTTTTCGACGAAGGCTGTAGCCTGGTGGTGGTGGCCTGCCACACCGTTTCCTGTATCGCCCTGCGCCATCTGCAGCGCCGTTACGGTAGTGCCCGGCGCCGCATCCTCGGGGTGACCATCCCGGCGGCGGAGATGGCGGTGACGCAGGTTGCGGCAACAAAGGGTCGGGATGTCGGCTGGATCGGGACCACCCGCACCGTCACCTCGCGCACCCCGGAGACCGAGATTGCCAAGCTTGATCCTTCTCTTCGTGTGCACCTCTTGGCGGCGCCGCTTCTGGCGCCGATCGTCGAAGAGGGTTTGCAAGACTCGCCAATCGCCGAACTCACCGTGGCCCACTACCTGCGCAACTTGCCGCAGGTTGACGCCTTGGTGCTCGGCTGCACCCATTATCCCCTGTTGCTGCCGATCTTTCAGCGTCTTGCCCCGAGCACTACCGCCGTGCTTGATCCCGCCGCTTTTGTTGCCGCCCGCCTGGTCGACTGGCTGCACCGCCATCCCGGATTTTCCGCGCCACAGGCAGATGGCCGGGGGTGGCTGCGGCTGCTTGCCACCGGCGACCCGCGCCTGGTTGGCCCACGCGCCGCAAGGTTTTACGCCACCCCCCTGCCGCCGGTGGAGCATATTGCTGAGAGCGCCGGACACCTCACCCATCGCACCTCCCCGGAGCAGTCTCTTGGCCAGGTGCTGCGCTGAGAAAGGGAGGGAAGAGGATCAGTCCTGTCGCCCTAACTTGTTGTGATTTGGTGTAAATAAGGAATCTGGCAATAGTGACAAAAAATGGGAAAACGGTCTTCAACCGCTTTCCCATCATTGTTGACGGCAGAACAACTGTGCAGTGAAATCATCGAACTGCCGAAGATGCTCTGCGTGGATACCTTTGTTGCTACTTTTTCGCCTTGGCTTTGGCTTTCGGCGCAGCCTTGGCAGGCTTTGCCTTGAGATCCTTGAGGGCTTTCCCCGGAGTGAACTTCCCGTTGGTTTTGGCAGCTATCTTAATTTCTTTACCGGTTTTTGGATTTCTCCCGATGCGAGCGGCACGATTGACCGCACTGAACGTGCCAAAGCCTACCAGAGTGATTTTGTCACCAGCCTTGAGCGTGGCAGTGGTTATTGCGATGAAGCTGTTGAGAGCTTTCTCAGCTTGTGCCTTGGTCAGTTCTGCTCCCTCTACCATCTTTGCTACGAGTTCAGCTTTGTTCATAAATCCCCCTGAGTGTGGTTTGTTGCGACATGCGGACAAAGAAAGTGAACACAAAGTCATCTCTACAACAGTTTTTCGTATAATCAACAAATATTCCAGATGTTCATAACAAATTCAAGCCCGATATTTGGTTGAAGCATTGGTGAAAAACCATCGTGACCTTACTTTAAGCCTGCTTTGCAAGAGCCTCTTTGCCACCTATGTCCCAGAAGTATAAAGGATTTTCATCTTGTCGTGAGCTTGCCAGCGCTGCTTCTGCCACGGGAATTGCGGCAAGTCTGCGCTGAGGAAAAGTTACCGAGGGAGAACGCCGCGACATCATAAATCACAGAGGTGATGTCACAGGTCCGCAAACCTTTTCTGGCGCAGCCTTGGTCCACAGGCTGTTTAGGCTCCGGGGCGATGTTTTATCACCGCAAGGGCCGCCGGGTTACGTAACCCCTTGCGGTTGCATCAAGGGTGACGGATTGCATCAATCGCACCCCTTGATAAGTCTGCAAATTAAAAGTTGATTTGTCTGAAAAAAGCTGCTACTTCGCTTAGAAAGGGATACCATGATTGGTAGAAAAGATTACCGCTTTCATTGGAAGTTTCTTGGTTAAGAACCTTCAAGAAGAGTCTTCTGCCACTCTCCCGCACTCTTTTGCAGCGGTCAACCGAAGCATCATCCGCGGAGCTGAGCCACAGGAATGAGCCTTTTTCCATTCAAGGGGATCCGAGAAGACTACGATAGCGAGACCTTGCGAAAGGTTGTTTTGCTGTACGTCTTTCTCAGCGTGGGTGGCCTGGCGCTCATTGCCATGGGGGTAATTGCCTTCGTGCAGCACGCGGTTTTGCTCGGTCTTGTTGATTTCGTGACGGCCGTTTTGGTTGCCGCCCTTCTTCTTTATCTCTACAAAACAGGGGATGAGCCAACCGCCTCGCGGATTGGTGTGTTGGGCATAGGGCTCCTCTTCAGCATTCTTTTTTTTATCGGTGGTGTCAATGCCACGGCGTTCATGTGGCTGTATACCTTTCCTCTTATCTCTCTGTATCTTCTCGGTCTCCGGCAAGGCGTAATAACCGCCCTGCTGCTTTTTACCTTTTGTGTAGGGTTCCTCGTTTTCGATATATCCTCCGAGGTGATCAATATCTACACTCGGGATTTTGCCCTCCGTTTTATCCCCAGTTACCTGATGGTTTGCCTTTTGGCGTATCTCGTCGAGAAAAGCCGCTACCAAACCTGGAAGGCTCTGTTCGATAAGCAGCAACTCCTCGCACAAACCGTTCAGGAGTTGCTGCTTAAGGAAACAGAACTGCAAGAGAGTCGAAATACTCTTGAGTTGCGTGTTGCCGAGAGAACGGAAGACTTGGAAAAGGCCAATGAGCGCCTGAGAATCGAAATTGAGGAACGGGAATTGGCGCAGCAGGAGCGCTCCCGTCTCGAAGCAGAACTTCTCAGGGCGCAAAAAATGGAAACGCTCGGTCGACTTGCCGGCGGTGTGGCGCATGATTTGAACAATGTGTTGTCGGGAATTGTCAGTTATCCGGATCTGCTGCTGTTCAAGTTGTCTCCGGAAGATGAAATGCGTGGTCCGCTGCAAAGCATCCGTCGCGCCGGGTTAAGGGCAGCCGCGATCGTTCAGGACCTGCTGGCTCTGGCACGCCGGGCGATAACGGTCAAGGAAAGTGTGCAATTAAATGATGTTATCTCCGCGTATTTGCAGAGTCCTGAGTTTATTACCCGTCAAAAGCAGTATCCAGGGGTAACGGTAACGGTCAACCTCGCTCCTGATGTGTATTGTGTTCTCGGCTCTTCGGTGCATCTTGAAAAGGTCCTGATGAATCTTCTTGTCAACAGTTTCGAGGCGGTTGAGCAGGATGGCACGATTATATTGACAACTGAGAACCGACACCTACATCAGGCTATCTGCGGATTTGAAACCATCATGCCTGGACGATATGTGGTTCTGAGGGTCAGTGACAACGGCATGGGCATTGCGGCAGAGAATTTGAACATGGTTTTTGAGCCCTTCTATTCCAGCAAGAATATGCGGCAGAGCGGCACTGGATTGGGCATGACCGTGGTATGGGGCACAATAAAAGATCTCGGAGGGTATTTAGATGTGGTGAGTTCTCCGGGAGCAGGGACGGCCATCACCATATATCTTCCGGCCCATGAGGGCGAAGAGCGCGCGCCGGTCAAGGTTCAACAAAACAGCACGGCAAGGGGAAGGGGAGAAACCGTATTGTTGGTTGACGATGAGTCGGAGCAGCGAAATCTTGGGGGAAAGATACTCGGTCTTCTTGGATATACGGTTGAAACGGTTGCCAGTGGCGAGGATGCCGTGGGGTACCTGAAAGACAGGCCGGTTGATCTGGTGCTCCTTGACATGATTATGGGAGTTGGATTGGATGGGCTGGATACATATAAGCGAATTCTTGATATCCGGCCGCATCAAAAGGTCATCATCGTCAGTGGTTATGCGGAAACGGAACGAACGCACTTGGCAATGGAACTCGGTGTCCGTCGCTATGTGCAGAAGCCCTACACGCTGGAAAAAATTGGCACGGCTATCGACGAGGTATTGAACGACGCATAACAGCAATGTCCTTGAGACGGAATCCGGCCGCTGTTGCCCTTGCAGGCACAGCGGCCTTTTTTTTGCCATGTCAGGCTAGCCCATTGGTATTTCAATGAAAAATCAAGAGAAAATCGAATGCAGGAGATAACGATAATGAATTATGGAAAGATACCGATAAGGTAAGCAAGGCTCAGGTTATCCCTCCTGACAGCACAGGGAGGGGCACGTCAACAGGCGAAAAGGGAGAAGGGTATGACTCGATATCTGCGGCAGCTGTTTTTTTTGGTGTTTGCTCTTGTTTTGCGATGGCCGGTGTGGTCGCTGATCTGGTTGATTGGCCGAAGCGGCTTATTGAAAACGGTGTTCTTGATTTACCCGACGGACAGAGGCGAGTGTCTTGATTTCTGCCCTGATATTAAAATTTTACGCAATTTTTTTTCAGGTCGTCCGTCTCCGTCGGGACTGATTATGAAGGGTTGGCTACCGATGGGACTCTATGTGGTCATTCCTAACCCAGCCCTGGAATTGATGCGCGGGAAAAATCGCCACATAGTTCTGCGCATCATCGAACGGATGCGATGGATCCAGAAACTCACCGGAGCCAAGACCATAGGGCTGGCCGGACAACTTGGGCCAATATTCGAAAAACGTCACGGTATCCCCATGGAGCATCCCTTTTACAGCAGTACCGAGGGCAACCTCTTCAGTATCAAAGCGGCAGTCGACCATCTGCTGACAACCACCGCGAAAAAAACCTGGCAGACGTCGGTGGCAATCGTCGGCGGAGGAGAACTGGGCGAAGAATTGCAGCAGTACCTTGGTCGTGGCGGCTACCAGACAACCATGGTTGATGTCCGCTACACCAGAAATGGCGATGTCAAATTGAGCGATGAACATCAAGCAAACCAGCAACTGAGCGACACCGATGTGGTTATCAATCTTCTGCCCCGCGGCAAGGACTTCATGGAATGTCGACTGCACCAGCGCATGCCGCAATCAGCAAGAATTGTTGATTTTTCGCGGCCGCCGGTGGAGCCGCAACGCA
>CAYSON010000203.1:0-6586 GCA_964432635.1 uncultured Desulfopila sp. | reverse complement strand
GGTCCCCGACGTCATCACCCTAGATATCGAGATGCCGCGCATGGATGGCCTGACCTTTTTACAGAAGCTGATGAGCCAGCACCCGCTGCCGGTGGTGATGTGCTCAAGCCTCTCCGCCTCAGGCAGCGAGTCGGCGCTCAAGGCCCTGGAATACGGAGCAGTGGACATCATCACCAAGCCGCGTATGGGCGCCAAGCAGTTTATCGAGGAGTCGCGCCAGACCATCTGCGATACGATCAAGGCAGCGGCCGCCACCCGCCCCGGACGCAGACGCCCCCAAACCCCCAGCACCCTCAAGGAAGTAGCGCCGAAGTACTCGGCCGACGTCATCCTCGAACGCGGCTCGAACCGGGCGATGATCCAGACCACCGAGAAGGTGGTGGCGGTGGGCGCCTCCACCGGCGGCACCGAGGCGTTGCGGGTGTTTCTGGAAATGCTGCCGGAAGACGCCCCGGGCATCGTCATCGTCCAACACATGCCGGAACACTTCACCGCCGCCTTCGCCCGCCGTCTCGATTCGCTCTGTCGAGTGACAGTCAAGGAGGCCGAAGACAACGATACGGTGGTGCGCGGCCGGGCGCTGATTGCCCCCGGCAACCGCCACATGCTGCTCAAGCGCAGCGGCGCCCGCTATTACGTAGAAATCAAGGACGGGCCGCTGGTGTCGCGGCATCGGCCCTCGGTGGACGTTCTTTTTCGTTCAGCTGCTCGTTATGCTGGAAAAAATCTTGTTGGTGTGATAATGACCGGAATGGGCGATGACGGAGCGCGCAGCATGAAGGAGATGTACGACGCCGGCGCCGAGACCATCGCCCAGGACGAGGCGAGCTGCATCGTTTTCGGCATGCCGGCGGAGGCGATCAAGCACGGTGGGGTGCACAAAGTGCTGCCGCTGCAACAGATAGCCGGGGAGGTCCTGCGCCTCTGTTTCTGATCAAGTAAGGCCCGGCAACGACAATCAACAGCTATCAACCCGGCGAGAAATGAACCACAGCGCCAGCCACTCCGAACTCTATCACGCCTGCCGTATCCTCTTCGGTCCGGAGCTGCAGTGTTCCCACGAATTTCTCGACTACTTGCAGATTAGCGGGGTCAAGAGCGCCTTTCGCCGCCGCGCCATGGAGACCCATCCGGACAAACTCTACACCAACAAACACGCCGGCTCAGGCCTCGACGGCTCCCCTTTCCACCTGGTCCGTGCGGCCTATGAGAATCTGCTCGGCTTTCTCCGCGACAAGGAAAACACGTATGCCCCGGCGTGGGTCGAACAAGACCGGTTTCGGCCTACCTCTCCCCATTATTCCAGCCACCCGCGTCCTATCCGGGCCATCGTTTTGCCCGAGGAGGTGCACAGCCGCACCGGCTTGGCCACCACCGAACACTACTATGACGGCGCCCTGCCCGAGCGTGTCCTGCTCTTTGGTCACTTTCTCTACTACTCCGGCCTGGCCAATTGGCGCACCGTCGCGCGCATCCTCACCTGGCAGCGTACCGAGCGGCCCCGCCTGGGCGAACTGGGCCTGCGCCATGGCCTGTTGGAGCGCGAGGACATCGCCCTGATTCTCCGCCGGCGCCGTCCGCCGCGGCCCTTTGGCCAGACCGCCCGCGGGCTCGGCCTGCTCGACGAAGAACAGCTGCGACTGCTGCTTGCCCGGCAACTACGTCTGCAAAAAAAATTCGGCACTATTCTCCTTGAGAAAAAACTTTTGAAAGATTATGAACTAGAGGAGTTGTTGCAACGTTTCCGTGGTCATAACCGCAGCGTCGCCAACCGCCGCAACTGAATCAACCACGCATTCGCACCGCTAGCCCAGCACTGTCCACGGAGGAAAAGGGAGATGAAGACCATCCTGGTGATCGAAGACAACGAAAACATGCTGCGTATGGTTAACGATCTGCTCAGCCGCTCCGGTTACCAGGTTTTGACCGCCACCGACGGGGTCCAAGGGATGAAGGTGTACCACAAAGCCAAGCCGGATCTGGTGCTCACCGATATCATCATGCCCGACAAGGAAGGGCTGGAAGTGGTCATGGAACTGAGCCGGGAAGTACCGCGACCGAAAATCATCGCCATGTCCGGCGGGGGCATGATGGAACCGCGCACCTACCTGTCACTCGCCGAAAAGCTCGGGGCCGACGATGTCCTGCAAAAGCCCTTCCGCCCGGCCGACCTCCTCGCCATGCTCAAGCGACATCTGCCCTGATGATTTTCGGGTGAAAAAACCGTTCACCCGCCATTGTTTTCGCCATCGCCCCTGTGCTACAATGGATGCGGTGCGCCCTGCGGCAATACCGCCGCAGTCGCCCCGCATAAACAATCAGGAGCCTGTGCGGAGATGCCTGTTGTCATGCCACCGACGGAGGAGCAGTTAGAGCAACTGCTCCTCCACCATAAATATCACACTGCCGTGAGAAGAGTGGCCCGCGGCGTGGCCCACAGTTACAACAACATCTTCACCGGCCTCGGCGGCCAGGCCGCCATGCTCCTTCAGGAGGCGGCGCTGCCCGGTACACCCGACGACAAACGCGGCGGCCTGATCAACGAATTGTTGCAGCGCGGGATCGAGCAAACTGGTGTCCTCTATAACTTCACCCGCGACGACCCCGGCGAGAGCGGCCCGCAATCGCCGCTGCTCGTCGCCGGCAAGGCCGTGGACCTGCTCAATACCGTGTCGCGGCTGCACCGCTTTCACCTGCGCTGCGAAACCACCCGGGAAAAAATCGTCGGCAAGGTGCGCGATCTGGTACTGCTCCTCTTCTATCTCGGCGAAAACGGCGTCGACGCCACCCCGGAAGGCGGAGAGATCCACTTGTCGGTCACCCCCCACGGCCAACGACAGGTGGACTTCACCTTTGCAGACGAAGGACCAGGCTTTGCCCTGGACCAGTCGACAGCCTTCGGCAAGCCCTTCAATTCAAGCAAGGGCCCGGCCTCCTGGCGCGGCCTTGGCCTTTACGCCGCGGGGATTCTCGCCGCTCGCTGCAGCGGCACCCTGGCCACCCGCCGCGAGGGCAACAACACCCTGGTCAGCGCCACCTTCCCCCAGCTGATCGAGGAGCAACTACCCCTCCCAGCAGGCACCACCGCCCGCCGCCGCCAACCACAATCGGTACCGCGCCAATGCTTTCTGGTGGTCGAGGACGACGAGGCGATGCGCACCCTGCTCCTCAACCGCTTGCAGCGCCGCGGCCACATGGTCTTCTGCGTCGACACCTGCGCCGAGGCGGTCGAGGAGTTCCTGCATCTGCATGACATCATCACCACCGTGCTCATGGATGTTGGTCTGCGCGACGACAGCGGCTACGAGTGCTGCCGACGTTTGATGGCCATCGCCCCCAAAGCACGGGTGGTGTTCATGTCGGGTGAACACGAGCCGCCCCGAAAGGCTCGCCCTGAAGATTTCGTCTTCCTGCAAAAGCCCTTCACCATGGATCAACTGGAGCAGGCTATCGTCAATGTCCACATATAAAGCTGAGTCGAGCAGCTCGTCTGCTCCTACGAAACTTATGCCCTTGCGGTATAAAGCTGAGTCGAGCAGCTTGCCTGCTCAAACGAAACTTATGCCCTTGCGGCACAATGCCCCAGCCATCAAGAACGCCCAGATCCTCGTCATTGACGACGAGCCGAGCATCGTCGATTTCATCGCCGCCACCCTCGAGGCCGGAGGCTACGCGGTGGAAGGATACACTGACCCTCGCTCCGCCCTGAAGAGCGCCAAGAACAAGGTCTTCGACCTGGCCATGGTCGATATCAACATGCCGCAAATGAACGGCATCGACTTCTCCAAGAAGCTCTTGGAAATCTCGATTGGCACTGAGATCGTCATCATCACCGGGGTGCCCGACGAGGAGAACCTCGACCCCTGCCTGCGCCTTGGCCTGACCCACTTCCTCTTCAAACCCTTCAACGAGTCACAGCTGATCTATACCATCTACGCCGCCCTGCATTTCAAGCGGTTGCGCAACGCCTTCGTCGCCTCTTCCGCCGGAGAGCGCAAGGGCAGCGGCTATATCGGGGTGTCGATGTCGACCCGCGACATTCGCGAGGAAATTGCCACCCTGGCCGGGCTCGACATTGCGGTGCTGATTCTCGGCAAGTCGGGCACCGGCAAGGAGCTCATCGCCCGCGACATCCACCGCAACAGCTGCCGCAGCGGCAGCGTCTTTATGCCGGTCAACTGCGCCGTGCTCGGCAGTCTTGCCGAAACCGAGCTCTTCGGCCATGTCAGCGGCGCCTTTACCGGGGCGGTGAAGAGCACCAAGGGCTATATCGGCACTGCCGACGGCGGCACCCTGTTCTTCGACGAGGTCGGCGAGCTGCCGCTTGAGGTCCAGGCCAAGCTCTTGCGGTTTTTTGACGACGGTGAATACAGCCGCGTCGGTGAGGCCAAGATCCACAGGGCCGACGTGCGCTTGCTGGCCGCCACCAACCGTGACCTTGAGGCGATGTGCAAAGATGGCCGCTTCCGCGAAGATCTCTACTACCGCCTCTCCGCCTCGATCATCCGCACCACCCCTCTCGACGAGCGCAAGGGCGACATCCTCCCCCTTATCTGGCACTTCCTTGATCTCTTCGGCACCGCCAAGAACATCACCTACGAGATCTCCGCCGACGCCGCCTCGCTGCTTATCGAGCGTGACTGGCCCGGCAATGTGCGGCAGCTCAAGCAGAGCCTCTACAAGATTTCACAGATGGCGACCAGCCGCAAAATCGCCGTCGGCGACGTACGGCGGGTCATGGGGGATACCTTCCCGAGCACCGCCCTGATCTACAAGGAGGCCAAGGAGAGGGCACTGGAGGAGTTCGACCGTGAGTATCTCATGAAAATTCTCGGCCTCTCCCAGGGCAGCCTGCAGCATGCCCTGAAACTCTCCGGCATGCACAAGAAGAACTTTTACGCCAAGATCAAGGAACTCGGCCTGGCGATGAAGGATTTTGCCGCCCCGCACAAGACCATGGACTGACTCCCGCCCTCGGGGAGGTAAACCTGCCTCCTTCGCCGTAACGCCACCAGCGCTCCCCCGCCAGCCTTGCCCTCGGGCTTGGCTCCCTTAGCAACTATTCTTATGTCACAACAAAGAGTTAGATAATTGCAGCGGCTTTCCATGCACATGGTGCGGAATTTGCTAATCTTCAGAGAACACCAGCTTTTCCTTCTGCCGATCTCTACCCCCAACCGGTTGCTTATGTCTCAGGTTCTGCTCATTGTCGATGACCGCCACGCCGAGCCCACCGTCACCGGCGCCCTCGCCGCCCTGGGCATAGAGCCGATTCGCCTAGCCCTGGAAGACTTCGACGCCGACTACCTCCTTGCCGAGATGTTCGATTTAGTCGCTATCGAACTCTTCGGCGAGACTCGTGCCTGCATCACCCTTCTCCAGCAATGTGAAAAGCTGGCCGCCACCTCCGGCGTCGACCATCCGCCGATCATCGTCATCACCGGCAGCGACACCAACCCCATCGAACAGGTCCTGCGCACCGCCAAGGTCAGCTTTATCCTGCAGAAACCGCTCGACCAGAACGATCTGATCTCCGCCATCCGCCAGGCCCTGCGCCTGATCACCCCCTAAAACCCTTGAGCCGCCGGCGGGTGGCAAATCAACCTCCCCCGGGTAAAAATGCCATAACCGCCTATAGACCTGGAACAACACCGCTTTTTTTCAGAACAAGCCCACCTTCAAGCCATACTCTTGCATCCGTCATGCGCCAGGGTGGCAACTTTACCTCCCCGTGCGGCAAGAAGGGAGTGGAGGAGGAGGAAAAAAACCCTCTGCGGCGCTGGTCATTGGTGAGAAAACTTTGATATATCGAGAAAATGGGAGACAAAGAGGACTCTTCACCGATTGGAACGTTTTTTGCTAATTCGATGGCAGATTGAACACAGTCAGCCCATACTTTGGCAACTTGCCCAATTTTCATTCCCCCCACCCTGGTCAAAAAGGAGAACAACGATGCTCAAAAACATGAAGATCGGCACTCGGCTCAGCCTGGCCTTCGGCCTGCTGCTCGCTTTCCTGCTGCTCAACGGCGGGATCGCCTTCAAGATGATCGGGAGCTTGGAAGGGGATGTGAATGAACTGGCCAAGGAACACATGCCCAGGGTGGAGCAAGCGAACGAGATCATCGACAATATCAATATCATTGCCCGAGCCCTGCGCAACATCATCATCGACACCAGCAAGGAGACCCAGGAGGCGGAACTGGCGCGCATCGTCAAGGCGAGGGAGACCATCGGCAAGAATATCGAGAATCTCAAGAAAACCAGCACCAACAAAGACAGCATGGCCAAGGCTCAAGCAGTATTCGATGCTCGTGCCGCCTATATCGAACAGTACGAAAAGTACATCAGCCATGTAAAGGCCGGCGAACACGACAAAGCCAAGGCAATGCTGCTCACGGTCATTCGTGCAGCGCAGAGCAAATACTTCGCCGCCACCGAAGAATTGATCTCCTTCGAGGGAAAACTATCCCATGAAGCTGCGGAAAAGGCTGAGCAGGACGCGGCACGCGCTAAAACCCTCATCGCCGTCTTCTGCCTGGCCGGCCTGGTACTGGGTATCGTTGCCGCCATCTTTATCGTGCGCT
>CAYSON010000202.1:0-6586 GCA_964432635.1 uncultured Desulfopila sp. | reverse complement strand
GTGGTGGTTAAGTAAGGCATAGGTATAAGCGCCAACAGCATAAAAGGCAACAAAACCAAGATCAAGCAGACCGGCAAGACCCACTACGATGTTCAAGCCCAGACCCAACACCACGTACATCAAGGCGGTGGTCATGACATTGGTCTGATAGGCGGAGAGAAACTGTGGAAAGGCAAGGGCACAGATGGCGATAATCGAAAAAAGTATAAGGCGGTGCTTACGATCCTCAAGCAGGCGATGGATCACCGAGGAACCCGCATCTTTAGCCTCTTTGGCCGAGTCACCCTGCTCCTTCTTTTTCATGACAAAGCAGACGAGATGATAGACCAGAAAGGTACCGACCGCCATATAGACGGCATTCATCCATCGCCAGGCGACGGTCCGAGCAATGGGGTCGACTTTGATCACCACCACCGGGAAAGTGAGAAAGACGAACCACAGGGATGTCAAAATGCCCTTTTTCAGTTCCTGAAAGACAGCCATAATTCGTTACACCTTCTGATTGGTCGCCTTTCCGAGAAGGCCGGAAGGTTTGAAGATGAGGATCAGTACCAGCAGGGAAAAGGCAAATACATCCTCATAGTCGCTGGACACATAACCGGTGGCAAAGCTTTCGGTAAGCCCGAGAATCATGCTGCCCAGCACTGCCCCGGGAATCGAACCGATACCCCCGAGAACCGCGGCGGTAAAGGCCTTGATCCCTGCGAGGAACCCAATATAGAAGTTTATCTGGCCAATATGTGAGGCTATCAACAGCCCACCGATGGCCGCCAGACTTGAGCCAATGATAAAGGTGACGGAGATGACCCTGTTGACGTTGATACCTACCAAAGTGGCCATGGTGCGATCCTGGGAGGTGGCGCGCATTGCTTTACCGATCATACTGAACTTGATGATCACGGTCAGCACCACCATCACCACCACCGTGGTCACCAGAATAACCAGATCGGTGGAGCCGATGATATGGGCAATAGGCTCCATAAAGGGAAAGTCACGAATCAGCCGCGGGAACGGCAAGAAGTCGCTGGATTGCGCAAGAAGAACGTAATTCTGCAAGAAAATCGACAAGCCGATGGCACTGATCAGTGGCGAAAGGCGAGGTGCAAAGCGCAGTGGCTTATAGGCGATTTTTTCTATGGTGTAGCCATAGGAAGCGGCCCAGACAACGGCAGCAATACCAGCGATAATGACAATGGCCAGCAAGGGAAAGCCATATATCGACAACACCGTGGCGACAATAAAGGCCGTAAAGGCACCAATCATGTAAATTTCGCCGTGGGCGAAATTGATCAGACCGATGATGCCGTACACCATGGTATAGCCAAGAGCAATCAAGGCGTAGATCGAGCCTCGGGTGAGGCCGCTGAACAGCAATTCAATGAAATAGTCCATGCCGAATGAAAAAAATCTGATGCAGACACAAGGCGGCCTGCATCAGATATTGTGAGTTTATACGGCTATATTACTTGGCAACGACGTATTTGCCTTTCTCGACCACGTACATGGAGAAGCCGACGCCGATGGCATCGCCTTTCTGATCAAAACTGATCTTGCCCACCGGGGTGTCGACCTTTTCAGATTGCAACACCTTCTTGAGGTCCTCAAGCTTGGTGGAGCCGCCGGCCTTCTCGATGGCGTTGAGGATGGCGGTGGTGGCGGCATAGGCATTCTCAAAGAACATGCCAGCGTCGCTGTTGAAGGCCTTTTTGTGATCTTCCTTGGCGGATTTGGCCAACATATTGTCGGCGTTGTCCTGCGGTCCGGCGGCGTAAACGCCTTCGGCATCCTCACCGGCAACCTTGATAAAGGCGTCACCGTTGACACCGTCATCGGACACAAATTTGGCGGTGATGCGCTTCTTCTTCATGATCGATACGATCTTCGAGGCCTCAGGATGATAGCCACCGAAGATAACGGTATCGGCATCCGATTCCTTGATCTTCTGAACGATGGCCGAATAGTCCATAGCCCCCGGGGTGATGCCTTCAAACAATACCACCTGGGCTTTGCCACCCTTCTCAATATTAGCCTTGGCGCCTTCTGCCAGCGGTTTGCCGTAATCGCCTTTATCGTGGATGACCGCGATTTTCTTAGCACCAAGCTTGCTGATGGCATAATCGACCATGGCTGGTGACTGCATGGCGTTGGGGGCTATGGTACGGAAAAAATTGGGATAGTTGCCGCTGGCGGTCAACTCGTCGCTGGTGGCTGACGGCGACATGGCAAGAATGCCGGCATTCTTGTAAATGGGCATGGCGGCGATGGTGGCGCCGGAACAGATGCCGCCAAGAACTACTTGGGCGCCGCTGGAAACCAGTTTGGTAGCGCTATTGGTGGCGATTTCCGGTTTGCAGACATCGTCTTCTTTGAGGATTTCGATTTTCTTGCCGGCGATACCACCCTTGGCATTGTATTTGTCGATGACCAATTGCGCGGCGGCAACGGTGGGCAGACCATAGGGAGCGAGATCGCCGGTATGGGGACCGACGATGCCAAACTTAATGGTATCCGCTCCGTAGCTGAGAGCCGGGGCTGACAAAGCAAGCATGACACACGCGGCTGCTGAGAAAAATCTTCCACTTGCGGTAAACTTCATTTTTTCCTCCCTTTTCAGTTTGTTGATTATACTGCTGGACGCCTTGGTAAGCATTCGGATACCGTCGGAATGGGCAAGCAAATCCTTTGGCGAGTTGATATTAGTCTGTTAAGTTTGATTTTGCAAAATCTAAAGTGAATGAAGTTTTATTTTGCAAAAACGCCGCCAACTTCCTTGAGGTCCTCAAGCCACTAGAATCTTTATCTTATGGATAGATTGCAGACTCTCTTTCTCCTCTGCCGACCGTTCGGGCCGCTCTACGGATTGGCCATGCGTCTCCGCGCCGAATGCTACGCCAAAAATCTCCTGCGCCGCCACCGTTTGCCGGTCCCAGTCATTTCCGTGGGCAATTTGGTGCTGGGAGGCAGCGGCAAGACCCCAATGGTGCGATATTTGGCCGAGTTCCTACAGGAACTCGGCCACCGCCCGGCGATCATCAGTCGTGGCTACGGCGGCAAGGTCAAGGGAGACGTCAACATCGTCTCCGATGGACGTGCCGTTTTGCTCTCCCCGCAACAGGGAGGTGACGAGCCATGCATGCTTGCCCATGCCTTGCCCGGGGTGCCGGTGCTGGTGGGGCGCCGCCGCATCCATCCTTGCCTTCGCGCCATCAACGATTTCCACGCTGATGTACTGATTCTCGATGACGGATTTCAACACCTGGCTGTACATCGCCACCTCAATCTGGCTCTTTTCGATGGAACCACCCTGGCCGGCAATGGTCGTGTTTTCCCGGCAGGCATCTTGCGCGAGCCACTGGTCGCTCTGCATCGCGCCGACGCAGTCGTCTTTACCGGAATAACTGCTGGTAACCAACAAAAAGCGGCAGAATTTGGCGAATCCCTTCGGACCATCGTGCCTGACATGCCCTGTTTTATGGTTGCCCTGGGCACCCCAAGTCTTCGAATGACTGGGGCTCTGCCTACCCTCTCCTCCCCCTGCTTTGCCTTTTGCGGCATCGCCAACCCCAACAGGTTTCGCGGTACCCTCCTCTCCATGGGAATCACCGCCAACGGCTTTCTCGCCTTGCCCGACCACGTCCGCTATGACAGGGATGTGCTTGCCGATATCTGCCACCGCGCATCCGCCTGCGGGGCAACGCAACTGCTAACTACCAGCAAGGATGCCGTAAAATTGCAGGAACTCTCCCTCCCTCTACCCCTCGCGGTGATTGAAATAGCGTTGCAACCGCACCAGCCATTGAATCAATTTCTGCACAAGCACCTTTGTGAGGCCCTTGGCGCCACCACCGGCAACCCTTGACCTTCTGCCTCCGCAGAAAACACCACAGATCATCATCTGATGGTGTTCTTTTACCCACAGTTAGTCGTTTGTGGTGGGTATCCACATTTACAGACAAAAACGACTAATATCGTGTATTTGTATAATTATTCATTCCATTAGCCAAATGGAACAAGTTTTGCGAAATAGCGGTGTCAACCCAAGAACCCCTTTTTCCAGGTACCCTCATGGTTCAACACTGCGAGTCGTTCCAACATACCCTGCGTACCTCTGTTGCTTGTTGCGGAGTCGGCCTGCACTCCGGAAAGGCGATCTCCCTGAGTATCCATCCCGCCCCTGCACATAGCGGCATTCGCTTCTTCCGCAGCGACATCCCCGGCCGCTTGGCCCTGTCGGCGCATATGGACCGGGTAATTGACACAAGACTGGCAACCACTCTTGGCAATAAAGTCTTTCGCATCTCCACCGTCGAACATTTGCTCGCCGCCCTGCATGGTTATGGCGTCGATAATGCCGATATCGAAGTGGACGGCGACGAGGTGCCGATCATGGACGGCAGTGCCGCACCGTTTTTCGTCTTGCTGCAAAGTGCCGGACTGTGTCTCCAGAACCAACCTCGCCACGCTCTTCGCATCACCAAACCCATCCACTACCATGATGGCGACAAGCGACTTGCCGTTTTCCCGTATCACGGTTTCAGGGTGAGCGGAGAAATCTGTTTCGACGACGCCTTTATTTGCAACCAGCAATACACCTTTGAGGCAACCCCTCACAATTTCTTCACCGAGTTGGCGCGTGCGAGAACCTTTGGCTATGTCGAGCAGGTGGAGGAGCTCTGGGCCAACGGCCTAGCCCTGGGAGGCTCCTTGGCCAACGTCATCGCCATCCACTGGAATCGCCAATCGGTGCTTAATGAAGAAGGTCTTCGCTGTCCTGACGAATTCATTCGTCACAAAGTCGTGGACCTGATCGGCGACCTCACCTTGCTTGGCCACCGCCTGTACGCTCACGTAAGATCCTACAAGGCCGGGCACACCCAGCATCTCGGCCTGCTGCGTGCCATCGCCGCCTCACCGCATTGCTGGGAAATGGTGAAGGTACTCCCCCACCGCCCTGGCGAACCGGGCGATTCCTCCCTGTCCGGACGAACCCTCCCGCCACTCTTTGAAAGCCCAACTCAGCACCACGAGGTCACTCTCCGATAATTTTCACCAAAACCCGCTTTTTCCGGTTGCCATCGAACTCTCCATAGAAAATTTGTTCCCAGGTGCCAAAGTGGAGCTTTCCTTGAGTGACGGCGACAACCACCTCCCGCCCCATGATCTGTCTCTTGAGGTGAGCATCACCATTGTCTTCATAGCCGTTATGGGCATATTGGTCGGTCGGGGCATGAGGAGCGAGTTTTTCCAGCCAACGCTCATAGTCGGCATGCAGACCGGGCTCGTCATCATTAATAAAGACCGAGGCGGTGATGTGCATGGCATTACAAAGGAGCAGGCCCTCCCTGATGCCACTTTCAACCAGACACGCCTCAACCTGCGAGGTGATATTGATAAATCCCCGCCTCCCCGGCACGGTAAAGAAGAGTTCTTTGTGATAGGATTTCATGGCTGTTGCCCCTTAGTGAAGACACTGCTTTCCACGCAACGCATACAGTTGCCAAAAAGCATGTATAGGGTAATATTGCCTGGGCTGGCATGACTCGCCCCTGTGAACGAGACCAAGAAATTGAGGAGAAATCAGGATGACGATTTTCGAAGGACTGCTCTGGTTGACCCTTAACGTCTACCACGAAGCCAGATCCGAACCACAAATCGCCCAAATGGCCGTGGCCCTGGTCACACTCAACCGGGCCAGCGACCAGCAGCAGCACATCAGTACCGTCGTCCGGCAACCCAGTCAGTTCAGCTGGACCGGCCAAAAGGCTTCTTTTCTTCCCGACGACCCCAAGGCCTTTATGACCTGCCTCGAGTCAGTGTACCTTGCCCTGCAAAGCGAGGATTTCACCGGTGGGGCAACGCATTTTCACCGCGACTCGGTGCGACCGACCTGGGCCGAGCAATACACCTATCTCAACCAGATCGGCTCACACAAATTCTACAAGCAAGCGGTCACTATAACCCACTAAGCTTGGGCGGCGGAATGTAGGGCTCGACACATCTGACTGAGTCTGTCCTCGCTGATATGTATGGGCACCGGATACACCAGGGTGCGCTCAAGAAGGGCGGCAGTCTGCGGCAGGGCCTGGACATCGTACACGATGCGCTTACGTCCGTCCGCAGCGGAGAAGGGATATCCTGAGGTGGTCAGGGTTTTGCCGTGCAACAGATGCTCCCACTGCGCATAGTAGTGCCAGGTATTCTCCGAGAAGTTGATCGCCCCCACCCCCGCGCCGCGGAGGATTTCGTTGACCCGGCGGCAGTGCTCCCTATCGCGGAGATAGAAGGCGAAATGGGTGGCGGAATCGCCATCCGCATCAACGAGATGACGAAAACTCACCCCGGGAATAGCCGTCGCCGCCTCCTTGAGCCTATTTTTATGGCCTTTCTGGGCGGAAATCATTCCATCGACCTTGGCCACCTGCGCTAAACCTATGGCCCCCTGCAACTCCATCATGCGGTAGTTGGAACCAATGAACCTCCGTCCTTCGCCTCCTCGGCCGCCGGGATTGACACGGTGGTCATGGCCATGATCCTGGAATTCAGACATTGCCTGCCAGAGGGACTGATCGTCTGTGATGATCATGCC
>CAYSON010000201.1:0-6593 GCA_964432635.1 uncultured Desulfopila sp. | reverse complement strand
GCTGGTTTTACCGTGATCCACATGACCGGCGGTTCCAAGGACAATCTCACGCATGGCGTCTTATAAAGTCGTAGGGAGGGAAGAAAAGCCGGAGACGAATATCAAAAAAACGGATTGCCATCTTTTTCCTGGCCAATGGTCGAGCGGGTGCCGCCGTAGCCATGCCCCGGCCAGACCACCGTCTCCTCGGGCAGGACGAAGAGTCGATTGGTAATCGAGGCCAGCAATTCCTGGTGCGAGCCGCCGGGAAAATCAGTGCGGCCTAGGCCGCCGACAAAAAGGGTGTCGCCGGTTATCAGATTGGGGGCGCAGTAGAGACAGATACCACCCGGGGTGTGGCCGGGGGTGTGGATCACCTGCAGCTTGACCTTGCCGACATCAATGATATCACCATCGACCACCTCCCAATCGGTGGGCGGCGAGGGTTCCATGCCGAGCATGGCAAAGTAGTTGCCCACCTCGGGCTTGCCGAAAAACTGGGAATCCTCGCGGTGCATGACGATCTTGGCCCCGGTGGCCTCCTGGATGCGGCGATTGCCGCAAACGTGATCGGGATGGCCGTGGGTGGCGATGATATAGTCAACGGTATACTTCTTGTCTTTGATTTCCTTGAGGATCTTACTTTCATCGCCGCCGGGATCGACCACGGCCGCTTTGCCCGTTTCCTCGCAGGCGATAATATAACAGCACACCCCCATCGAACCGACCATCATCTGTTTGAGTACCATCTCTGTCAATCTCTCCCTATATATTTTGAGAAGGAATAGGCCATCCCTGCGAGCAGAGCGGTGAGGCGGGCGGTCGCCATGGCGGCGGCCGTCCTGCCTCTCGCTTCTTTTGGCACTATTTACTGGGTTGGGATGAACAGCTGATGCCGCTGCTGGCGCAGGCGCAGCCGCCTTCGGCGGGTTGCGCCATCTTCAATGTCACCGGGGCCGAGGCCACCGGCGGCAAACGGCGTTCGATGGAATCGATCACCTTGGCAAAGGCGCGGCCGGCGGGGCTATCGACCTCCGAGGTCAGGTAGGGTGCGCCTTCGTCGCCTGCCATGACCACCTTGGGATCCATGGGGATCTTGCCGAGGAAAGGCAGGTCAAGTTCCCGAGCCAGGGCCTCGCCCCCACCGGTGCGAAAGATATCCACCGTTTCATGGCAGTGCGGACAGACAAAGCCGGACATGTTCTCGATGACCCCGGCTATCTCCACCTTGACGGTCTTGCAGAAGTTAATCGATTTGCGTACGTCTGCCAGGGCCACCTTTTGCGGGGTGGTGACCACTATCGCCTTGACGTGGGGAATGGTTTGCGCCACCGACAGCGGTTCGTCGCCCGTGCCGGGGGGGGCATCAATGATCAGGTAGTCGAGCTCCCCCCAGTCCATGTCTGAGACAAACTGCCGGATCGCCTGGATCTTCAGGGGACCGCGCCAGATAATCGCCTCGTCGCGGTCACGCATCATGTATTCAAGAGAGACCACCTTGAGGTTGTCGTTGTACTTGAGCGGCGGCATCAGGCCATCCGGGGTATCGGGCGGCTGCATGGTGCCTTTGAGATTGAGCATGCGCACCACGTCGGGACCGTGGAGATCAACATCCATCAAACCGACCTGGTAGCCCTTTTGCGCCAGTCCGAGGGCGAGGTTGACGGAAACGGTGGATTTTCCCACCCCGCCTTTGCCACTCATAACGAGAATTTTATTCTTGATCTTGCCCAGCGAGCGGGAGATCGCCAATTCCGCTTGCGCGGCGGCGGCCTGTTGGGCCTCCTTGGTTGGGGTTCCACAGGATCCACCACCACATGATCCAGCCATTGTCTATCCTCCTCAAATTCACCATATGGATGCTCGCGCCAAGAGAGATGGGGCAAGCAACCGCTAAGTTATTCGGCAAAAACGCCAAAGGTTACACTAATGCCGTCGTATCGAAAAGCAATGTCTTTCGCATTCACGGCCGGTCCGGCCTCTTCAGACTTTTTGTTGCTTTCTCGGGCGACTCTCCGTAAGATGTGGAATTTCTCTACCGTAGAATGCTGGCGTCGGGAGTATTGCCCCTCAGCCTCACCACCTTCTCCAGGAACTCGCCATGTTGGGATGGTTCAAAAAGAAACTCAAAAAACAGGACGACGCTGTTGCGCAGCCAACTCCAGCAGCAGAGGAGCTGAGCAGAGATACCCGGTTTTCCGCTGCCGAGCAACTCGAAATCAGCACCGCCCGGGAAGATGCCGCCGAAATAAGCCAGCACGCGCAGCCCGACCCATCGCTACTCCCCCTGGACAAAAATCCGGCGGCTGCCTCTTTAGAGGATGGTTCACCAGCCACCGCAAAGCCGGGCATCGTCGAGACAAAACCACTTATCGTCGGCGAAGCGGAGGCCGTGGCCTTGCATGAAAAAAAGAAAAAATCACTCTTTGCCCGCCTGGCGGAAAAACTCAGCAAGACCCGCGACACCCTCACCTATCAGCTTGACACCCTTTTTCTCGGTAAAAAGGAGATCGATGCCGCCCTCCTCGATGACCTGGAAGAGGTGCTGATCACCGCCGACCTCGGGGTCGAGACCACCATGGAGCTGCTTGAGTATATCCGCCGCAAGGTCAGCCGCAAGGAGCTTGAGAACCCGGCTGCCCTCAAGAAGGCGCTGCAGGAGAGAATCAAGCTCTTCATACTGGAAAACGACAAGGACCCCTGCATGGTGATGCCCGAGCACGGTCCCTTTGTGGTCATGGTGATTGGCGTCAATGGCGTCGGCAAGACCACCACCATCGGCAAAATCGCCCACAAGTTCCAGCAAGCCGGCAGTTCGGTGCTGCTGGTCGCCGCCGACACCTTTCGCGCCGCAGCGGTGTCACAACTGCAGATCTGGGGGCAGCGCAATAACGTCGAGGTGGTCGCCCACAAGGAAAAGGCTGATCCCTCCTCGGTGGTCTTCGATGGCCTGGGCATCGCCCTGACCAAAAAAATCGACGTGGTCCTGGTCGACACCGCCGGCCGCCTCCATACCAACAGCAATCTCATGGAGGAGTTGAAGAAGATCAAGCGGGTGATGGAGAAGAAGCTCCCGGGTGCCCCGCACGAGGTGCTGCTGGTTGTTGACGCCACCACCGGGCAAAACGGCATTTCCCAGGCCAAGCTGTTCAACGAGGGCGTGGGTGTCACCGGTATCGCCCTGACCAAACTCGACGGCACCTCCAAGGGCGGCATCGTCATCAACATCTGTCGCGGTATGAAGATTCCCATCCGCTTCATCGGTATTGGCGAGCAACTCGACGACCTTCGCGATTTCATCGCCGACGACTTTGTCGCCGCACTCTTCGATAGCTCCAGGGAGGAGCGCGGCCACTAAGCCTCCCATGACCTCTGACCGCTGTCGATCCTTTTTCGCCATCTTTCTCCAGCCGAAACTCGCTTGCCCGACCAGGAGCGGCGCCCACAAGCCATGAACTATCAACGTCATCAACAACCAGGATGCGGCGGATGCCTGCTCATCCTGCTGCTCATTGTCTTTATCTCCGGCGGTGCTCCGGCTCTGATCGCCTTTCTCGGCACCCTGCTATATGCCGGCCTGGCCGGAATCCTGCTGTTCATTGCCCTCTTCTGGGGCTTCAGCTACTGGGTACAGCGCAAGGTGGCCACCTATGAACAGTCGCAAACCGACAGCCACAACCGCTTCGTCACCTTGCTGGTGCGCATCCTCATCCATATCGCCAAGATCGACGGCCGGGTCAGTCGCGAGGAGGTGCAGACCATCCACCGCTTCTTCCAGTACTCCCTGCGCTACAACCAGACGCAGATGCTCTGGGTCAAGGAGCTGATCAAGGAGGCCACCAACCAACCGCTCTCCCTCGAGGCGCTGCTCCAGGATTTCAAGGCCTCATTCGCCTTCGAGCCGCGTTTGATCCTGCTCGAGCTCATCTACCAGATGCTCTTCACCAAGGCCACGGTGCCTGCCGAGGAACTGGAAATCGCCCGGCGCATCGCCGCCTATCTTGACATCCCCCCCTACACCCAGCAGACCATGGAGGCCAAATACCGCTACCGCGGTTCTCAGGGAAGCGGGGCAAGCGTCGATACTGCGGAACAGCATTACGCCATCCTCGGCCTGCAGAAGGGTGCCGACATGGACGAAATTAAGAAGGCCTACCGTAAACTGAGCATGCAGTATCATCCCGACAAGGTGCGCCACCTTGGCGAGGAATTCCGCCTCGTCGCCGAGGAGAAGATGAAGGAGATCAACCAGGCCTACGACTTTTTCAAGAAGCAGGCGACATAAATTGAGGATGGCATTACAACCCGTGCTCCCGGCAGATTTCCAAAATGGTGCCGATATGGGTTTCCATGGCCTGGCGAGCCCGTTCCGGGTTACGCTCCGCAATGGCCTGGAAGATGGCATCATGCTGCCCGTCGATCAACTCGTCGATGCGCAGTGATTCCAAGACCTTGGTGTAGGAGTAGGACATGGCGTAGGTTTGCACCTCGTAGAAACTCTTCATCAGGTGGATCTGCACCACGTTCTTGCTGGCGTAGGCGATATTCATATGGAAACTGACATCGGTGTTGATGCGGATTTCATGCTCGATACGCTCCCTTTTCATGCGCTCGATCCCCTTTCTGATCAAGCGAAGATCCTCGTCGGTAGCCCGCTGCGCCGCCAGTTCGGCGCTCTTCATCTCCAGGGCCATACGAATCTCTTGAATATCGGCAATGGAATAGGTCTCACCGTTCAAAGCTTGCAGGAGAGGACGTTTCTCAACGACTTTCTCCTGATCGAGAACAAAGACACCGACACCGCGGCGACTTTCAACCAAACCCTGATCGATAAGACGCTGAATAGCTGTGTGCACTGTGGGACGGCCTACCCTGAACAAGGTTGAAAGGTCACGCTCCGACTGCAACCGCTCCCCTGCTCCAATTTCGCCACGATAGAGCATATCGCGAAGCTGTTCAAAGACTTGATCAGTGATATTGCGATGTTTTACAGGTTTTATCATAGTCACCCTCAATAGCTACCAAGGTCCGCAACTGCAACCACAAATGGCTCAATTGCCAGTATCATGAGTGGTATTACCACATTTCCTCTCTAGAGACAATCTTCTATTTCTTAGAGTTTACTCGATAAATGAAAATATTTATTTTGTTGATATAAAAAGATGTTGATAAACATAATTTTTCATGTAATCTGATTTTCGGATTGGACAGATATGCTAGCCACTACCCTTTCAAGAGTGTCAGTATGGAGCATCCCAAAGCCACCTCCGACAAACTACGTCCCTATCTCCACAGCCATTCCGGACGTATCCCCATAGCTCTTCCGCCAAGATGGCGACTCTCCACCCTGGCCGACTTCCCCAAGAGCACCGCCATCGAAGATGCCTCGACTCTGACTCGGACTGCCCTGTTCCAGCCGCTCGGCACCAGGACGCTGGCGCAACTGGTCAATTCGTCAGACAGAATCTGCATCCTTATCGAAGATTTGACGCGCACCTCACCGAAGCATCTCATTCTCAAGGTCGTCCTCGATCTTTTCGAGCATGTCGGCATACCCCAAGAACACATCACCATTCTCATCGCCCTGGGCACCCACCAGCCCCTTTCCGATCGAGAGTTGCGCGACACCTTCGGTGCCGCAACCGTTGAGCGTTATGCCTTTGTTAACCATGACTGCAATGGTGACGATCTGGTTGAAATTGGACAGCTGTCCAGCGGCACACCAGTAAAAATCAATAAACTCGCCGCGACCGCCGATTTTCGCCTCGGTATCGGCTCCATCTTTCCCCATCCCCTCAACGGGTTTGGCGGCGGCGGCAAGATTCTCTTCCCGGGAATTGGCGACGCCCACTCGATCTTCGAGCACCACCTGCGCTACGCTTTTCGCGATCAGTCGGCCCTGGGAATACTCAAGGGCAACGACTTCCACGACGAAATCGAGCGTCTTGCCAAGGCCGGCCGACTTGACTTCATCGTCAACAGCGTTCTCGACAACAGCGACCGACTGCACCAAGTGGTAGCTGGAGATCCCGCCGTCGCCCACCTCGCTGGAACCATGCTCTGCCGCCAAATCACCTCCCGCAGCTTCGCCAAGCAGAGCGAGGTCACTATCATCTCTGCATTTCCCTACGACCAAGGCCCGCAGATCATGAAACCGTTGGCTCCGGCAAGCTTAATCACCAAGTCGGGAGGAACGATCATCCTCCGCGCCGATTGCCGCACTCCCTTGCCGGAAGAATATTTCACCGCCTGCGAAGTTTTCAGGAGCACACACGGCTCCGGTCTGCGCCGGGCGGTGCTTGAGCTTTTCGCCGCCAATACTCCGATCATGCCCAATGCCCCGCCGGAGTTGAACATGTCGATGGCACAGACAATGCTCGCCCAAAACGATTTTCGCATCATCCTGGTGGCTGATGGCATGGCGCCTCAGCAAATTTCCCGCCTTGGTTTTACCCCGGCGGAAGACATCGAAGAGGCGATCGCCGTCGGAACGCCGCGTTCGCGCAACCGCTCCAGCAGCCGCAGCACGCCGGGCAGGATGTCGCCCGGCGTGAGCGTCGCCAGCAGCGCCCGGTACGTTTCGTTCTTGCGATCAGCCAAGGCCTGCTTCTCGA
>CAYSON010000200.1:0-6594 GCA_964432635.1 uncultured Desulfopila sp. | reverse complement strand
GTTTGACCTTTAAAGAAAATTGTCCCGACCTGCGCAACACCCGGGTCATCGATATCATCTCCGACCTGCGCGAGTACGGTATTCGAGTTGACGTCTATGACCCCTGGGTCAACCGGGAAGAAGCGAAAAAAGAGTATGGTCTCGAGCTGCTCCAGGAATTACCGAAAAATACCTACGGGGGGGTGGTGGTGGCGGTTGCCCATAGGCAATTCGTGACCATGACTGCTGCGGCAATCAGGGATTTGTGCCTGGCCAGTTCGATTATTTATGACGTCAAAGGGCTATACCCGCAAGACCAGGTGGACGGACGCCTGTAGTCGCTGATGCGGCACTTGCATCAACACCCTAAAAGATTGGTCGGCGGCGCTTGACGCCACCTCGACAGCAACCCCACAGGTGGGTCATTTATGGCAATAACTGTTTCGGTCGACAAGGCAGTGGGAATGGTGCTCTCCCACGATATCACCGAGATCGTCAAGGGCGTTAAAAAAGGTGCGGCCTTTAAGAAAGGGCATATTGTCCGCGAAGAGGATATCGAGCGGCTCAAGCGGCTTGGCAAAGAACACCTCTATGTTCTCGAACTGAGCACCGACGACATTCACGAGGACGAGGCGGCGGTCGCCCTGGCCTCGTCACTGGCGGGCAGTGGAGTGCACTTTGAGCACCGTCCCGAGGAAGGAAAAATCGCCCTCAAAGCCTCTATCGATGGCCTGTTGCGCATCAACAAGGAGGGGCTGCGCCGATTCAACCTGCTCGGCGAGGTGATGTGCGCCACCCTGCATGACAACACCCCGGTCTGCAAGGGCGAAACGGTGGCCGCAACACGTCTCATTCCCTTGGTGGGGAATAGGCAACTGGTCACGGAAGCAACTCGCCTCGCCGCCGAGGCCGCCCCCATCGTCGCCGTTCGCCCGCTGCGCCAGGCAACCGTAGGCTTGGTAATCACCGGCAACGAGGTTTTTCATGGACGCATCGAGGACAAATTCGAGGAAGTCCTGCGCGCCAAGGTGACCTCATTTGGTTCGACCATGATATCGGTCCGTTTTGCTCCGGATGATAAACAGCGCATTGCCGATGAAATCGCCGCCTGCATTCAACAGGGCGCCGATTTGCTTATCACCAGCGGCGGCATGTCGGTTGATCCGGACGACGTTACCCGGGAAGGCATTCTCCTCGCCGGGGCCACCGAAGTAGTCTATGGCACCCCTGTTCTGCCGGGAGCGATGTTTCTTGCCGCGGTCATCGGCAAGATCCCCATTTTAGGCGTTCCCGCCTGCGGCATGTTTCACAACATCACCGTGCTCGATCTGCTCCTCCCAAGGATCCTCTGCGGGGAGCAGATCGACCGCTCCTTGGTGGCGGAGATGGGCCACGGCGGGTTGTGCCGCAACTGTCCAACCTGCTACTACCCCTCCTGCCATTTCGGTAAATAGCCTGTCACTTAAAAAGCATTCCCGGTTTTAGGCAAACGAGACCTCGCAACCACCAAACACCAGCGGCGCCGCACGGAGAGTCTCCGCCGGCGCCGCTGCCGTTTTGGCAAGAAGATTGATTTCTTATTGTGAATAGGAGGTCTTGAACTTCATCTCCTTGCGCGCTTCAGCATCGTAGACCCCTTTGGCCTCGTTCTGCTTGAGCCATTCCTGACGCAAGCCGTTCAAGAAGGTCTTCTTTTCTTCCACCAGTTTGCCATAATCCATTCCAATCAACTGTTGCGCTTTCTCCTTGCTGGAAAAATCAGCAGCGACAAAGTCGGCGGCGTTGTATTTGGCCAGAACCACGCGCAGTTTCAGGCGAGCATCTTGACCCTTGTTGATTGCGCCGGCGAGTACCCGCAGAGTCTCCTCTGGGGCGTGGAAAAAGGCCCCATGCCCGGCAACGGCATAATCCCAGCGCCATTGACCGTGACGGATATCCTTGAGGACCGCCTTCATCTCCTCTTCCTTGGCCCCCAGTTCCCAGGCCTTGGCCGCCTCAAGATGGGCCTTGGCGAGAACGTCCATGGCCATGGCGGACAATTCGTTCTTTCTTTTCAGTTTCTTCTCCACCGTCTCACGAAATTCCTTTTCCGTGCCCTTATGACAGTTGAGGCAGGTATTGGCAATATTATCAAGTGGACTGCCGACCTTGTGGCTGGAGTATTTGACACCACCCTCGCGAACATAGGGCATATGGCAATCGGCACAGGCCAGACCGTTACGGCTGTGCACGCCAGTGACGTAGGTCTCGTAATCGGGATGCTGCGCCTTGAGCATTTGGGTCTTGCTCAACTGGTGCGTCCAGTCGGAGAAGTTGTATTCGTCATAAAACGCTTCCATATTCTCGGCGGAAAAGCCCTTACTCCAAGGAAAAGTCACCACCATGGCAGTCTTTTTCGTACCTTTGTCGTCCCAGTCGGTCTTCTTGAAATAGTACTCGGAATGACACTGGGCACAGACCAGGGAGCGCATATCCTGGTGAGTGGCGTCGGCCGCCTTAAGGCTGCCCTCGGCATCGAGGCCACGTTTCAGATAGTCGCGGGTGAGGGTCAGCTTCATGGTCTTGTTATCGTGACAATCGCCGCAACCAACGGTGTTGGCCACCTCGTCCCCGTATTTTGACCATTTACCGGTGAAATATTCGAGTTCACCATCACGCTTGACGAGTCGTGGGACATCCGGCGATTTGCAGGTCCAGCAGGCGGTCGGCAGGGGACCGGTTACCTTGTCAACAGGGGCGGCGGTACGCAGGGTGTTGATGTTGTCCTCGAGGGCGTAGTGATGTCCGCGCGGCTTGTTATAGTCCTTGGAGAAGGGATACCCGGCCCACATCACCACCAGCGCAGGATCCTGTTTGAGAACATCGGCAATCTCATCGCTTTTTTTGGTCTGCATATGGGTGTCGTACTGGCGGGGATAGTGCTTACCCCATTCCGAGGAACGGGTTTCACCATCCTTGACTGCCGGCACCGCGCCGATGGCCTGTTGCTCGGCCTTGTTCTCCTTGATCGACACCGTCAGCAGAGCCATGGGCACGGTGACCAGCACGCAAAGAGAGGCAACAACCAGTGATTTCTTCATAGACATCCTCCCGATTGAGATCCTTTTATAACGGCGATACGATAAAATTATTTTGAGTAGCCATGAGATTGCGCATGGTGCCGTGGGGCACATCGCGATGACACTGCCAACAGCTTCTGCCGGTGTGTACCGGATCTTTTCCGGTTTTTTCGTAAAGACCACTATTGGCCAACATCTGCGACACCGTTTCCCGATGACAGGAGATGCAGTTGTCCTGAATCCGCCGTGCCGCATCGTCACTGACGCGCAGGTTGGCGCCATAGGTCTTAAAGGTCATGGCCACGGAATGGTTGTAGCCATCACGAGCTTTGGCCAGATACTTGTTGATTTGGGAATCGCGGGGCAGATGGCAATCAACACAGGTAGCCTTGCCCCGATGCGAGCTGTGTTGCCAGGTATCGTAATGCACGTTCATCGTATGACAGGTGATGCATACTTGGGGTTCGCTCGACAGGTAGGAGAGTATTTTCGATTCATGAACGAGATTGGCAAAGACGGCGACGGTCACCAAAACGCAGCAAATGGCAAAGAATTTCATAAATCACCTCCGTCATCCCTGACAATATTGAGAATGCATGACGATCCGGCTGACGCAACCCTTCCAACCTTGGCTCGAAAACATGAGAAAAATACTATCCGTTTCCGTGCAACCTGACAAGGTATTATGGCGTCTGTGCGACATCGCCTGCAAGTTTTTGCTGTCGCCAAAAGACATCCTCTTTGCATAACGAAGAGACAAAATCTACCATCGACATCGCGTAGATTGAATAGGATGTTTTCCTTCCGCGCCTTGACTTAAGTCAATTTTTCGTAACCTCGGTGTTTTTTCAGCTCAACACAGCGATTCACTTCCCCCTACGTGGAGGAGATAGCTGCGGCTGATCAGTGGAGGATCTGACACCCCCTATTTCCTGTTGTGTCAGTGTCGACCGAGTAATGTCAGAGCAGTGGTCGCCGCCTTTTCCGATGCGCCGGGGCGACCAAGTTTGTCCTTGATGTGATCGAGTGCCTGTTGCATCTCGGCCATCCGTTGTGGAGAGAGCAGGATATTTGCCACCTCCTGCGCCAGTCGCTCGGCAGTAACCTCCTCCTGCAGCAACTCAGGAACCGCCCTTTCTCCGGCAATGAGGTTTGGTAGGGAGAAATGGTTGAGTTTAACCATCAGTTTAGCGAGACGATACGTAAGCGGAGAGAGTTTGTAAGCGACCACCATCGGCACCCGAAGGATGGCCAATTCCAGTGTAACTGTGCCGGAGGCGGCGATGACCACTGCGCAGGCGGCCATCATATCGTAGCGGTTTTCACGGATGATGTGCAAATCCAACTCCGCTTTGGCTTGATCGATACCGGCGGCGAGCAGATCCTCGTCGCTGACGGTCGAGGCAATCGGCAGCAGGAAGACCGGTCTCTCCGCCAACTGGCGCTGAACAAGTCTGGCGCTCTCGAGATAAACGGGAAGAAGCGATGCGATCTCTCGCTTACGGCTGCCTGGCAGCAGCCCGATGAGACAGCTATGGGGCGCTATGCCATGTCGCCGACAGAACTCATCTCTCTCCATGGTCGTCTCTACCGTATCGAGAAGCGGATGGCCGACATATTCGGCGGCTACCCCATGTCGCCGAAAGAATTCCTCTTCAAAGGGAAGGATTACCCCGATTTTGTCGACCCATTGGCGCATCAACTTGACTCTTCCTGAACGCCAGGCCCACACCTGGGGACTGATATAGTAGAAAACAGGAATGCCCAACCGCTTGGCCTTCTTGGCAAGGGGGAGGTTGAAATCGGGAAGGTCGATGAGGATAAGCAAGTCGGGAGGAGCACTCTCCAACCTGCGTCGCAATGCTCTCTGGGCAGCCAATATATCCCCGAGATGGGCGAGGACTTCGAAAATCCCCACCACCGAGACTTTGGCGGCGTCATAGAGGATCTCCATGCCGAGCCCGGCCAACTCGCTGCCTCCCATTCCGCAGACCTGGAGGTCCGCATCTCGGTTAAGCATCGCCCGTAGCAGGTTGGCGCCATGCAGATCCCCGGAGGCCTCGCCGGTGACGATCATGATGCGTGAGGTCATTGCGGACAGTCGCCCATGACCTTACGGAAGATATCAAGGTGCTGCAGTTCGCGGTTCTGGGCGATTACCTGCAAGGCAACCTCCAAGGCCCGCCGCCCCTCGCGGCCGGAGACGGCAGGCTGGGTCCGCGCCTGCACGTGTCCGATAAAGGAGATAATCTCGCTTTTTAAAGCGTCGCCGTCAGTGAAACGCTGCAAAACAACTTCCTCTTTGGGCATGCCGTTTTCACGCAGCTCCTTGGAAAGGGTGAGGGTCGTGATCAGTCGGTCACCGAAATCGACAGTGATATAGGAGCCAGGTTGAAAGATCCGCATTTTCCGTATATTGGTGCGCGATATCCGGCTGACGGTAACGTTGGCGGTGGCGCCGTTTTCAAAGATCAATCGGGCATTGGCAATATCGGTGGTGCCGGTAACCACCGGCGCGCCGACAGTATGGATGATCTTAAGTGGCGATTTGACAATGTTGAGGATGATATCGATATCATGAATCATCAGATCAAGAACGACATCGACATCGGTACCCCGGTTCTTAAAGGTGGCGATGCGGTTGCTCTCGATAAATACCGGGGTGGTGAGATAGGGTTCCATCGCTTGGAGAGCCGGATTGAAGCGTTCGAGATGGCCTATCTGCAGAATGAGGTTATTGGCCTTGGCTTTGCCGATGAGCAAGTCGGCCTCCTCAAGGGTGACGGTCATCGGCTTTTCGAGGAGAACGTCGATTTTCTGGTCGAGACACTCCCCCGCCACCTGGCAGTGCAAGGAGGTGGGAACGGCGACCGACACGGCGTCGACCAGGGGCAACAATTCGCGGTAGTCTTCATAGGTCGGACAGCCGCACTCGGCACCCACCTTTTTTCGCTGTTCCTGGTCAGGATCGGCGACGCCGACCAAAGTTACCTCTGGTAATGCGGCATATTTCTGCGCATGAAATCTCCCGAGATAGCCGACACCGATTACTCCGACCCTGACGCTCTTCATTGCATTCCACGTGGTTAAAAAAAATGCGCCGTACGTTAGATTTCCCCGACCATGGCCCGGGGTATGAGATAGAAAATCTTCTACACCTTAAATTCCCAGATAGGCTTTTTGGATATCTTTGTTGTCGAGCAGTTCCTGAGCCTTGCCGGTTATGGAAATTTTCCCGTTTTCCATAACATAGCCACGATCAGCGATATGCAAGGCCTGGTTGGCATTTTGCTCGACCAAAAAGATGGTGGTCTGATTTTCCCGATTGATCTGTTTGATGATCTCGAAGATCTGACGGATGACCAGGGGCGCCAGCCCCATGGATGGCTCATCAAGCAACAGTACCTGCGGCCGTGCCATCAAGGCACGGGACATTGCCAGCATCTGCTGTTCACCACCGCTGAGGTTACCACCGTCCTGATTGCGCCGTTCAGCGAGGATCGGAAAGAGGGAGAAAACATACTCCATGTCTTTTTTTACTTCGGCCTTGTCCTTG
>CAYSON010000199.1:0-6623 GCA_964432635.1 uncultured Desulfopila sp. | reverse complement strand
CCCAGAGGACATCCTTGCTGATGGTGTCGATGAGGTTGGCCTGGGGATCGGTGAAAGCCACTTCCCCAATCTGGTTGACCAGCTTCATCGGCGACAGCGGCTTGCCGGTATTGAAGGCCGGGCAGCGGTCCTGGCAACGTTTGCAAAGGGTGCAGGCATCGGCATCAAAGATATCCTTCCAGGTCATCTCCTTGATACTGGTGGCACCGAAACTTTCATTGTCCTCGCTCTCCAGATCGAGATTGACCAGTTTGCCTTTGGGGCCAAGGTCGGAAAAGAAGTAGTTGCTACTGGTGGAGAGAATGTGACGGAACTTGGTCAAGGGAATGAGGATGAAAAAACCCATCACCATGAGGAGATGAACCCACCAGGTGAGTTTGTGGAGAAGGCGCAGTCCGCTTTCACCAATGCCGGAGAGGACCTTGGCCACCGCCAGGCCGATCGGCGACCAGGGCGCCAGTGGCGTCCCCAACTCGGTCACCGCCATCCTCGCCCCCTCGATGACAAAGCCGGTGAGGAGAATGGCAAAGAGCAGGCCGTGCATGATGGCATCGTCCTTCTTGGTCTCAAGTCCCTCGGGGGTAAAGGCATAACGGCGCAGCAGCAGGCCGCCGAGCATGAGCAGACAGGCAAGACCCGCCAGATCAAGCGTCACCGAAAACAGTTTATAGAAGGTTCCTTTAAGGAATTTGATATCAAAGAGCAGATCGGTGAAATCCGCCTGAATGACGATAAGGGTCGTGCCGATGACGAGAAGGAAAAAGCCCCAAAAGAAGATACCGTGCAGCAGACCCGGCCAGGCCACGCCAATCACCTTCTTTTGCAACAAAACATTCTCGAGCATCAGGACGAGCCGTCGCCCCGGCTGATCAAACCTGTTCAGTGGCAGCCCCTGCTTGTACACGGCAACCCGAGCCAAGGCCCCCTTGACCAAAAGACCGATGGCGATAATCGCCAAGAGATACATGGGCACCAAGGTCAAGGTGCCATGACCAACGTTCCAATAGATTTCCCGGGTAAATTCCATGGTCTTCTCCACTTGCTAAAAACACCTTCGCAGATTGCCTCGGGCAGTGCGACCCGACAGCGTCCGGCCGATCCGCAGTCACTAGGCCGGAGGCCCCTCTGCAAAGGGGCAAATACCTCGACCCAAGTATGCCCCAACATCGTTGTGGCCCGCTACGGATTATCGATCCTTCTTTTTATAAAATTTGTTTACGTAAAGGTCAAGACATTTTCGCGACTGTTTTTGCACTCCTCTCAATGGCTAATAATACAGGCCTATAATGTTGCTTTTTCATTTGACATGGCGAGGAGTGACGTGCTACCTTGCTCTCAAATCATTACGTAAAGGTAAACAAAAGGGAACCGGCAGGCGTCCGCTCTCCGTTTATCACCGCTAAGGAAAGCGCAGAATGAGCAAGACTGAGATAAAACCGGTGCAAATCGGTGAGTTGGCCAAAACTCTTGACATCACCACCAGGACCATTCGCTACTATGAAGAGATAGGACTGATGGGCAAGACGGAACGACTCGGCGGCGGCACCAGAACCTACGGCAAGGACGAGGTCCTGCGGCTTAAGTTCATCCTCAAGCTGAAGACCATGGGTATCTCGCTCAAGGAGATGAAAGACCTCTCCGACATCTTCGACATCCACGAAAACGACTTCACCAAGATCACCCCCAAGCTCATCGAGATCCTCGATAGCCATATCGCCAAGGTTGATGAGAAGATGGCCAGTCTCTCCTCCTTGCGCAAGGACATCGTCGATTACCGCATCCGCATGACCGAATTTCTCACCCACCACGACAAGCAGTGAGTCCTCAACTCCGACCTTGTTGTTCGCGGCTGACCAAGAGACGACCGAGCAGCGAGGCTCCGAGAATCACCGACATTCCCACCAACACCCGTGGCGCCACATCTTGGCCATGGATCAATGCCACCAACAACACCGCCAAGGGCGGGGTGAGGTAGCTGAGAAAACCGATAACCACCACATTACCGCCGACCATCGCCCGATTCCACAAGAAAAACGAGAGTCCGAGGGGAACGCAGCCAAGGTAGAGTGCCGCCGCCAGGGCTCCTGGAGACGGCAGGGAGTGGGGCATGGTGGCGAGAAAGAGCAGGCCCGAGAGCAACGCCGCATAGACGGTGAAGGCAGTCATCGGCTCCTCCTTGAGCTTGAGGCGGGCCAGGGCCACGGAGAAGCTCGACCAGATCACCCCGCACAACAGCGCCAGCCCATATCCCTCAATATAGCCCATGGCAAAGGTTAGTTCCTTGCCGGCGCTGATCACCAGCCCTGCCCCCAAGAGACCGACCAAGGCGGTGACGACGATCGAGGGCCGCAATCTTTTATAAAGCAACAACGAAGAAAAGACGACGATCCAAAACGACCAGGTGGTGGCGAGAATGGCACCTTCCGCCAATGGGGCCTTATCAAGGGCAAGATAATAGACATAGTGGTAGAGAAAGATCCCCCAGACACCGATCAGCGACACCTTTAGGCCGGGAAAGCAGATGGTTACCCGGCGCCTGCCGATAGCCTCCTGGAGATATAAAAAGCCAGCGGCAGCGAGAAAGCTGTAGAACATCAATTCTTCGGTCGACAGCTCCTTGAGGCCCGACCCGGTGGCCGCCGGCAAGCTGGCCCAGCAGAGGATGGCGCCCAGGGCGTAGAGGTAGTATTTCATGGCAATGGCGTGATAAATGAGCGCAGGAGGAAGCTCGGAGAGTGGATTAGGCGGCGGACACCGCCACCTTGACCACGACCTTGTGCACCACCCCATGGGAGATTAACGGCAGATGTCCGTCATCGGGAAAGAAAACCGCGAACATTCCCGGCACAACCGACAGCCAGGAAAGGGGTGGGTCAACAAAGAAGGCGATATCGTCACCCTCATCGTAGGCGGTGGTGGGATTCCCACACAAAACCACAGGTCGCCAGCCCATGTCATCGTTGCCCGCCAGGACCAACTGGATGTCGATATAGCGGCGATGCGCCTCCAATTGTGCTTGGTCGCGACGGCGTCCCTGATCCCTGCTGATGATGGCAAAGACGTTCTCACCGGCGATGGCATAGCGGCCATCGGCAAGGTCAGCCAGCTCCGGCCGTTCAAGAAAGGCGAAGGCTTCGGCAAAGCCGGGATGCAAACCCAGATAATTCCGGGCATTGACGAGAAGATCGCAGATCATGACGCACCTGTTGGCGTGGTGGCAAATACCTTATACATCGTCTAAGATCGGAGATTTACCAATACAGCGCCATTTCTCAAAGGCAAATCCGTTCTCCCTCTCCAAAAAAATGGGCGCCTCGGACTGTCGCGAAATCCAAGGCGCCACAATAAGGTAGAAGGACAGCTATCCCCCTACTACCCCATGCCCAAGGCGCGCAGCAGCCGTTTGCTTATCTCCTGGCGCACATACGGCAGCAAGCGCCCCTTTTCCTTAAGAATTTCCTTGAAGAGTTCCTTTTTATTCGCCGGCGGCAGCGGTCGACCGGACACCTCCACCAGGGACAACGATCCGCTGGGGCAGGCGCCAATGCAGGCACCGCAACCAAGACAGTGATCCTCGAGAATAGCAAGACGTTTACCCTCCCTGCCGTTGGTGCCATCAACCAGCGCCAGGGCCTGAACATTGCAAGCTTTGGCGCACAAACCGCAACCTTTGCAGGTCGTCTCGTCCGCCCGCAAGGTGTAACTGGTCTTGGCCACCCCCAGAGGAAAGCCCTGCTGCAACCCACCGAGCAATTCGCAGCAGCAGGAGCAGCAGTTGCAGATGAACGACGGTTTATTACGGATATTGTCGGTAATGTGGGTGAGTCGTAGCCCACGCGCCCGATCGAGGATGGCGAGCAGCTCCTCAGTGCTGCGGCGGGCGGCAAAGCCGCGCCTTACCATGAATTTGGCGGCTGACCCCAGGGAAATGCAGATCTCCTCTATGGGTGCTCCCTTGTCGCAGCGCTGCTGCAGATGCTCCTTCTTATGGCGGCAATAGCACATACCGACTGCACCATAACCAGCGGCACGGACGATCTCTCTGGCCCTCTCATAGGTCTCGGCCCGCGAATCCACCGGGATGTGCTCCTCATAGGCCAGCGAGCGGGTCAGCGGGGTCTTGGCGGCAAAGAACTCCCGTCCCATCTTTTTATCGGCGTCTCCATAGAGGTAGTCGTGCATGAGCTGGGCCAACTCCTCCACCGGCAAGTCCTGGCGCCGCTTCATGAAGCTCAATTCGAAAAAGCCGATCAAGCCGGGAAGAAGCAGGTAGTAGCTTTTGCCGCCATAGGTGGAGTCAAAGACCAAACCCTTGTCGGCCATGGCGTCGAGCCTCTCCCGCAAATGTTCACGCGGAAGGCCGGTGGCGCGGACGAGTTCAGGCAGCGTTGCCTCGGTGAGCGGAAAACGCGAGGCGATATAGGCCTCCTCCTCGGAAAAGAGGATGCCAAGAATGCGCCGCAGCTTGTCGCTGTCGGGCAGTCCGATGGGGTATTTATTGAGCCGATCGATGAGCGGCACAATGCTGCTCTTGCCTTCGCCGTGGTGACCCATGGGCCGCTCTCCTCGTTGTCGCCGTTATTCGTTGATGATGTAGGCGTCTCTATGGTCATAGACAATCTGCCACAGCCGCTGCCAGCCTTGTTCGTCTTTAACCGGTTTTTTGAGCATTTGCCGAAATATTTCCTCCTGGGCGGCGCTGTTATCCTGGCCGACGATCATTTTCAGGGCGCTGGTGGAAAAATCGGCAATCAAGAAGCTGAAGATCTGCTCGATCAAGTCGGTGTCGATCCCATAGAGCCTTGCATTTTCCAGCACCAATTGAGCATAGACGACGAGGGTGAACATCTCCCCCGCCGCCAACATGTAATCGATATTGGCAGCCTGCTCCCGGCTCGGCGGGACGCTGATGAGCAGCGTGCGGAACAGTTCGACCTGTTCGCGAAAACGTTGCACATTGGGCGAATCCATGCCCTGATACGCTTGACGATAGTCGGGAAACCGCACCGAGGCGAGTTTGCCGGTTTTCTGCCGAAAGAGGTAGCCGTCGTCGGCCGGCTCGCTGATGCGGCCAACCTCGGCATAGGCCTGCGGGTCAAAGAAGTAGTTGCGGACGAACTTGATGATCAGGGCCATGTTGACATGCTCGGTTCCCTCAAGTTTTGGCAGCATGGTGATATCGCGGATGGCCATCTCAAAATAGGTATCCTGCTCGAAGCCTTTGGCGGCAATGATCTCGTGCAGCAGGGCCACCACCTTTTCTCCCTGACCGGTGACCTTCATCTTGACGATCGGGTTGAAGAGCAGATAACGGCGGTCGTCGTCACTGGCCACACGCAGGTAGTCGGCGGAGCGGTAGGCCACCAGTTTCATGGCGATGAGCCGGGCATAACCTTCCACCAGGATCTTGCGTACATGGGGAAAGTCGGTGACATAGCGGTTGTAGAGATTTCGTCCCGCCGCATGGCCAAGGGCCTCGTAAAAACAGTGGGTGGCGATGCCGATGGAGGCGCAGCCCAGTTCAAATTTGCCGACGTTGATGGTGTTGAGCGAGGAGTTCCAGGCATGGTCACCCCGCGACAGGATATCCTTCTCGCCTATGGGATAGTCGTCGAGCCGGTATTCGGCGACGTAGGCCTGGCGCACCCCGGAGGTATCGATCTTCTTGACGCATTGATACTTCTCATGACAAGGATCAACGACGAAGAAGACATACTCGCCGCTGCCGGCGATTTTTCCGAAGGTCGAGACGAGGGCGGCACAGTTGCCGTTGCCGATGTAGTATTTCGAGCCACGGGCGAGATAACTGCCATCCGCCTGGGGCATGAGGGTCATCTCGCTCGAATAGAGGTCGGCGCCGTGGGTCCGTTCGGAGAGACCGAAGGCAAAGACGCCGCCCTCCTCGAGCAGCCGCGCTGCTTGCTCCTTCACCGCCTCATTTTCGCCCATCCAGATCGGGCCGAGGCCGAGAATGGTCACCTGCCAAGCGTACCAGTAGCAGAGGCCATAGAAGGCCAGAACCTCGTTGAACTCGCTGATGCGCCACATGTCCCAGCGGCCGCCGCGCCGGCTGTAGGCCTGCGGGGTGAGGAAATGGGCGAAGATGCCCTCCTCCTTGATAAATGCCAGAAAATCCTCGTACCAGACCATGGCCTGGTCGTCGGCCTTGATCCGCGCAAGGCCCTTGTTCTCGAAAAACTCGATGGTTTTCAGCACCAAGCGATGGGTCTCGTGATCGCAATAGACGCGACTGTAGTTCTTCGGGTTGAGCAACCGCATAGTTTTATTCTCCCTGTTGTCGACCGTAATTGACCCGCTAGGCAATGGACGTTCCGGCCTTGCACCCCTGATGGTTGGCCTCAAATACCGTGGCCGGTTGCAGGACGTCGCCGGCCGCCAAATAGACAATCCCTAAACTCTCGACCGTCTCCTTCCAGGAGGAGGCGGAGTGAGTTCCCACCGCCAACACAACGCTATCGGCGCCAACTTCGCGAACCTCGCCGGCCATCGCCAGGCGTACGCCTGCGGCGGTGATCTCCATGACCTTGGCGTTGGCCAAGGCCTTGACCCCGTAGCGCTCGCGGTCCTGCAGCATACCCCAGCGGGTCGACTTGCCGAACTTG
>CAYSON010000198.1:0-6653 GCA_964432635.1 uncultured Desulfopila sp. | reverse complement strand
CTACTGCCGCTGCCCATCGGCACCTTTATGATGGGGAGCGAACGTTTTTCCGAAAAACCGATCCATTTTGTAAAAATCGAGCGACCGGTATGGGTGACGGTAACCGAGGTGACCTTTGAGGAATACGAGAGATTCTGTCTCGAGACAGGTGCCTCTTTTCCTGACGACATCAATTGGGGCAAGAAGGACCGTCCGGTAATCAACGTCAGCTGGAGTGACGCTCATGCCTATGCCCGCTGGTTGAGCAAACAAACCGGATTTACCTACCGTTTGCCAAGCGAGTCCGAATGGGAATGGGCCTCCGGCGCCGGCAGCGGCACCCTCTATACCTGGGGAAACAGCTTCAAACCCGACCTCGCCAATTGCCGCACCTGCATGGCCAGCGGAGAATCGAACCACACCCTGCCGACGAGAAGCTTCCCCGCCAACAAGTTCGGATTTCACGATATGGCCGGCAATGTCTGGGAATGGGTTGAAGACTGCTGGGTTGACAATTATATCAACGCCTCGGAAGACCAATCCCCGCGAAAATTTTCTGGAAAATGCAACAATTACACGATTCGCGGTGGTGGTTGGAATTCCCCGGCGAAACAGGTGGGCATCACTACGCGACTCGGTGTGCTCGGCGATACCAGAAGTAACTATATCGGGTTTCGGTTGGTGAAAGACCCTAATCAAGCCATTCGCCCTGACGAAAAACTTGAAGATGCCCTTCCATCCACCATGCCGAAGATCACCAGCCCCTCCGACTCGCCTCGACCCATTGCCCCGAGCAAAACGGCCGAAAGCAGTAAATCTTCCATTGAAACAAACAAGTAAATGCTCTGAAAGTCATCTTCCTGCGGTGTTGACCGCCGCAATCAACAGCTACCAAAACTCTCCCCTTACTATAGGTGATCATTGTGAAACGTCTTCTCTTTCCCCTGCTCGTACTCTTTCCCCTGCTGGTGTCATCGCCGCTCTTTGCCGGAAATTTATCGCTCATCGAAAAGCGGCTGATTGAACTTGACAGGCTCAACAAACAGGTGGTCGAGACGACCGGAAAGGTTCCGGAAAACGGCTCGGTGGCCATCGAAGCAAAAATAGGCCCTGGAGTTTCCGACTCAAACGGCGACAGCATTTCCGGAAGAAAGATTGAGTTTGCCAAAAAGACCGTGGTGGCCATCGACCAAAAGCTCCCGTACACGGTGCAAATCAGCGCCAGCCGCTCGCAGCAACAGTGTTTTCGGGTGGCAGCGATGCTCCGTCGTGCAGGATATCCTGCCTTTACCGGGGCTCTGCTTCTCAAGGATCAAGGCCTCTGGCACCGCATCTTCGTCGGCTCCTACGCCACCACGGAAGAGGCGGAGCAAACCCGACTCTCGCTCACCCAGGACGAGATCAACGACACTCTCATCCGCACCATGCCCTTCACCATTCAAGTAGGGAAAATCGGCACTCTCGACAGCCACAAGAAATTACGCGAGCAACTGCTCGCCATGCAATACCTGCCCTATACCAACTATGTGCGAGACATGGAGACCAATGCCGCTAAGGTTCGCCTTTTACTCGGCGCTTTCGAGACCAAGGAAGATAGCAAAACCATGCTTAACACCTTGAAGGAAAAAGGCTTCGAGGCACAGATTGTGGTCAGGTAGCGACGAGAACGCAAAATGATCGCAGCCACCTCTTGGGCGGGTCGATAGCTTGACATTTCGACTTTTTGAGTGATAATCTGTTTATACAGGTAAAATTTGAGAAACAGAGTGGTTTCAACGAAATGACATCGGTATCCTTGAGTGGTGAGGAACGTCGTGGAATGGAGTTGCTGTCGTCGAATTGGCCGTATGCGTAAGCGAGGAGCTGGTGAAAATCACCCTTTCCCGGAGGCACGGAACCCATGAGAACCATTGGTTTTGGTGTTGCAGTATTTTTCTTGGTGACGGTTGTTGCGTTGAATTCCGGTGTGGACGCGAAACGGACCGGGAAAACAGCTGAACATGCCACCTCTCATCAACAAGAAGGCAGTGTTCCGGCAACGAGCTACACGCCACAACTCATTGTTGTCGAAGATCTTGCCGCCGACGTCAGCACCGGCAGCGGTACGATCACCATCAGTGCCAAGATAACCAACATTTCCAGAGCGTTTATCAAAGGATACGCAACAGTTCACCTGCTTTCCGAAGAAGGAAAACCCTTACTTTCCTATGAAGAAGAATTGAATGGAGGGGAACCGTTCGCCCATGGCACTTCCGTGGAAGTGGAAGTTACCGCCAAGGTGGGAGACATCAACAAAATTGCTTCGGTGACAGTGGATTTTACGCAAACCTGAGATTAGTGCTGATCACGGGCCGAACCAATTGCGAATTTATCGAGAATTCGCTTGGTGCTGGCAAAAACATCCCTCCTGTCGACCACCACCTTCGTCCCTCTGTTGACGATAATCTCCACATACTCTGAGGTTGCTGTTTCAACCAAAGCGATGAAATGCTCAAAATTGTTGACAGGCACGCCATCGACTTGGCGCACCACGTTGTCCCCCAATTCGTGATAGCCGACGTTGACCTTGTCAGCCAACACTTCCGCAAGGATGACAATCTCCTTGCCCTGGAAGTCCAATTCGCCGTTGACGGCATAGTTGGTCAATTCAACCGGGGCGCTCTGTACCCAGTTGCCGCTACCGAACTCTTGCAGGTAGTTCATGGTCAGCGGCTGGAACACCAACCCACCGACAATATAATATTTTGGCTTCTTGGCAAATTCCAAGCGAACCAAGCGGGCCACTCCCACCGGCTGACCGAGAGGGATACGAATGTCCACGTTTTCGCCTCTCCGCTTGATCGATAGCAGCACACTCTGCCCGACCTGTTTGTTTTGGTACAAATAGCCGAAGTAGGTACGCATATTGTCATTAAAAACGATGGTTCCATCGTAGGCCACCGCCTGCTTCTCAACCGCCATGATGATATCTTCACGATACAGTAGCCCCTCGGCCGTCGATCCGGGCAACACCTTGTTGATAAGCGCGCCATCCTCCCCCGGCTGCATCCGGTAATAGCGGCGCAGATAGACACTCTCCAGCTTCTGCATGGTGAGTGCAAGATCGGGAACACCCTCTATGTCGCCATCCTCGGCATCATCAAGAAACTGCCTGATCACCGAAGTGGGAATCATATAACCGATGTTTTCGTAGTTGAAGTTCATCCCTTGAAAAGCAATGCCGGCAATTTGGTTTTCATAGACCACCGGTCCACCGGAGTTCCCGGAGTTGATCGAGGCATCAATCTGGCACGCGAGCAGATAGGCACCGCTGTAGGCGTAGCTGATATGTTCGATGCGGGAGACGACCCCTTCGGTGATCGACAGTTTGTCCCCACCATCGGGGAAGCCATAGACGGCAACCTTGTCGCGAACCTGCGGCAACTGCCCAAAGGGGAGCGTCTTTATCCCTTTGAAAAAATCCGCATCGTCAACCCTCAGTAAGGCAAGGTCGCTGGCATGTCCGAAGAACTCCACCTCGGCTGGATATTTTTCCGTTTTGCCCGCCTTCTGCACATGAATAAAGACACTATTGGCAACGACATGAGCATTGGTGAGAATTCTCCCGCCGTCGACAATGATGCCACTGCCGTTCACCGAACGATGGCCGAGGTTCTGCCACGGCTGATGATAGCTGGGGGGATTGCGCACCGCCTGGATCTTGACCACGATATCGCTGGGGTTGGCAAACAGTGGCGAGGCGAAGAGGAAAACGAAGAAAAGAACGAAGCTGATGCTCTTAGCGTACAGCATCAACCTTACTCATCAGGGGAACATTCGCTGGCATCAGCTGTGTCAACATTGACGGTTTTCGGCCTTCCCCGGTAGGTCACGGTGCTGGCCTCTGTTGCTTGACCGATAAGTTTGTGGGTGGCGGTAAGACGGGCGGTGGCGGCATCGCTGGCTTTAACGGTCACCGCTTGGGCGGTGAGGCCGTAGGCGTCAAGCTCACTGCTCTCCTGAACCGTGACGTGCAATTGCTCCACCTGGCCGGAAACCTTCATGGAAGTGGCATCATGGAGATCGATGGTCAGTCGACCTCCTGCAGTCTTGGTGCACTCTATCGCCAGTTCACTGCTCCCTGTGGCGGAGACCGAGGAGAGCTCGGAGAGCGAAACCTCGGCCACAAACGAGTGGGAGGTGCAATATGATCCGCTAGAGCTCAGGCGTAATGTACCATCCTTAACGACCGCTGAAATCAAGGAATGGAGATTATCATCGGCGGTAATGGCTAAAGAGGCTTGTTTGCCGCAACTCACATTGACCAAAAAAACTCCATCTACCGCTATGTTTCTAAAGGAACTGACTGCAATCTGCTTCTTCGTCAACTTGTTGTTGCCCTGCAGACAATTGCCGCCAACAATCTTGCCGGTGTTCACCGTATTATTCACCCCAATGTTGATTTCCGTAGCCCCCATCAGCAGCGGACTGATCAGCACCAAAGCCAACAAAGCGAGCACTGACCTTTTCATCTGCACCTCTCGGTTACTGGATGGAATTGAAGGGCTTTTTGAGGTCATTCTTTACCGTCTCGCTTTTTGGTATTTCACCGTATGTACGGATATATACTGTTCGTGTTTCGCCGGAAACGGTGTCCATCACAAAGGCTCCGACAACACCGCTCTTGCCGTCGAGCTGAGTAGCCCACGATGAGATGGCATACCTACCGAAGTTGAGAGTGGTGTTGTTGTTGTTGACATAATCAGAGGCAGCGCCCATGAGAAAGCTTCCCATAAGTAAGCAAATCGCTCCCAAAGAGAAAAACAACAATCTATCCTTTATTGAATTACGGGGATTTTCCATGGCTATTCTTGCGACCGAAGAGATAACCGATCAAGCACCATCAAGGATTGCCCTTGATCGGTTGTATTTTATCCAGAGTGTGCCCTACATTTGCTTTTTCGGCGGACTCACTTCCTTGCCATCGTCACTTGCAACTTTCTTTTTAGCCTCAGAAAAGTCATCGGTGGCTGCACCATGACCTTCAACCTCGACATATTCACTGGCTCCGGGGATTTTTGCACCGATGAGCTCTTCAATATCCTTGACATTGACCCGGAATTTAACAAATGCATTACTCTCCTCATCCCATCCGTAATCCACCAAGTCGGCGAGATAGGTAGTAGCCATCACCTTGACCTTCACCGAGTCCGAAGTCAGCATGTAATTCTCAACGGTGGTCTGGCTCTCTAGGGTAAAACCAACCACGGTCTTCACCAGATTTTTATAGCCATCCAACTCCGCTGCCCGCAACGCCTTGATCGGTCCGGCATTGGCTGGGGTGGAGGTGGCAAAGGCCACGCGTTTGAACGTCTTTCCCTTAAGACTCAGCACCTGTCCATCGATATTAGTGATCTCGTCGAGGCTGATGGTCGCCGTTGCCTGAGCAATATCCTTCTCGGCGTCATAAACCACCTCGTCGATCTTGATGCCCTGGATGTCGGCAGAGGTCTTGGACTCAGTTTTACCAACAAAACTGGCAGCAATCATATCGACAACCTCCTCAGTCGACCTGATTTTCAGTCCGTACACCGACTCTACAATTGCTCGTTCGGCGAGTACCCTGGCGGCCCGTGTCGACATTATTTTTTTGTTACCTGCCCACGCCGCGCAGGTAACAAAAAGCGACAGAGCCAGCGTCCCCAGCACGATTGTTTTTTTTGTCAACATGGCCATCTACTCCTTGATTGATCTAGTTAGCACCGATAGCGAGTGATGATGTTCGCTGGCGACTGTTACCAGTCTTCGGCATTCAACTGCCGTCCAAATTTCTTGGGTTTTGCTGCCGCAGCCTGTGCCGCTGCTGCGGGCGGAGAAACGGCTGCCGGTGTCGGCGCAGTAGGCGCCGCAGTGGCAACCGGAGCCTGGGGGATAGGAGCAGCTTGCGCAACTGCCGTGCCCGCCTGTTTTTTAGGTGCCGCCGGTTCCGGAGCAGCCTGAGCCAATGCCTGCGGGGCTTCGGCGACGGCCTGGGCCGGTTCCGCCTGTTGTTGGGTAACCGCCGGAGCCGCCTTGCTCTGTTTCTTCTCGGTCTGAACAGTTTTCTGTTGGGCCTGCGGCACCGCTTGTTGTTGCAGCTTGGCAAAATACTCGTTCATTTTTTTCCGTTTGCCATAGGCTTCGCGAGTTACCGGAATCGTCATATACAGCTTGGTAAAGAGTTGCTCGCTGATGCCGCTGGGGTCGGCGGCGCCCAGGGCTGGATCGAATTTTTGCAAGGCAGCCACCGTCTTGCTGTCCATTCTGTTATTGATGGTGACGTCATATCCGTGCAAGGTCAACCACTGTTGCACTGCTCCTACCCGATCCTCACGGCCCATGCGGTGATAGGTTTCCGAAACCGAATCAAGTACGGCCTTATCGGGAGCGGCATCATCGCCCATCAGGCGCCAATACGGCAAAGCCAGGTACTTACCAATCATCTGAATCATGCTGACTTGAACGAGAACCCTTACCGCCTCATGCCGGCCCTGCACCTTTTTAATCTGTCCCTTAAGGCCAAAGGTCGGTCCAAAGAGTGTGATGCCCACCTCTTCTTCTCGGAGACCCTTGTAGACCTCCATGCTATTGGTGGTGGACATGCGCGGGATTCCCGCCAAAGTTTGAAAATCCTTGAGGTTGAAATCAAGGGTGAT
>CAYSON010000197.1:0-6658 GCA_964432635.1 uncultured Desulfopila sp. | reverse complement strand
CATCCCCGAAAGGGCCGAACAACTGGCGGCGGCAATCCGTCACGCCGGCCATCCCACCGTGGCGGTCAGCGACATTCATCCCTCGCTCTTTGCCAAGCTCCTCTATAACTGCACCCTCAACCCCCTTGGCGCCATCCTTGGCGTGCACTACGGGGCCTTGGGGGAACGGGCGGAGACCCGCCGGGTGATGAACCAGGTTATCGAGGAAACATGGTCAGTCATCACCGCCCTCGGCGGCCGCACCCCCTGGACCAGCGCCCTCGCCTACCAGGAAGTGTTCTACGCCAATCTCCTTCCCGCCACCTACAATCACCGCGCCTCGATGCTCCAGGACGTGGAGAACGGCAAACCCACCGAGGTCGATGCCCTGGTCGGTTACGTGGTCGCCCAGGGCAGGCGACTGGGTGTGGCCACTCCCACCTGCGACCTGCTCACGCAACTGGTTAAGTTCAAAGAAGCACAGGGCCTGGCGGCAAAAGTCACTCCTTCCTCTTAAGGCCCAGGGAGGATGTGCGGTTGGTCTTGCGGGTAAACAAAGGGCTGCGGCAGGGTGACAACGATGTCGAGATCCTCGCTGAAGCGGCCGCGATCATGGTCGCGCGAGCGGATCAGCAGGCGATCGGAGCCTTCGCTGAACAGCAGAAAACGCGACTCGCTGGCGCCAAAACCGCCGGCATCGATGGCGCTGACGTTGACAAAGCAGCTGCCGCCCAACTCCTCACGACAAGAAAACGTACCCGGCAAGCGGTGCGGCAGGTGGGTGTGGCCGGAGGCCCACAGCGTCACCGGCGCCTGGCGCAACACCTCTTCAAAACGCTCCGAATCAACGATGACCCGGCTGGGGAAGATCGAGCCGAGCAGACCGCTGCCTTGCAGCTGAGCGTGGCTGACGGTGAGCAGGATGCGCTTGCGCTGCTCAAGAACCATGCGCCGCCACCACTGAAAGGAGGCCTCGGCGATCTCCGTTTCTGCACTAGGCTCGGTATCAGAGAGCAGCAGCATAAGGACATTGCCGAAAGCCACCCCGTAGGCCTCGGGCCTGGGGAAGTGGCGCTCGAACTGGGGAGAGGATCTGCGATCATGGTTGCCGGCGATCTCGTACCAGAGCTGAACCGGGGCGGCGGCACGGGTTTCAAGAAACCAGATGAAGGCCTCATCGCCACTGCGTGACTTAAGCAGATCACCGGCGATCACCGCCATATCGATAGGCAGGCCAGCTTTCCCAACATCGGCGATGACCTGTTCAAAGCGCCTTCGCTCCTCTTTGCTGGGCGGCTGGATGTCGGAAAGCATCCACACCACATAGCTGCGAGGAAGCGGGGGCGGAGCGATGGCATCGCGCCTGGCAGGCGGTGGCCAGGGCGCGCAAGCGGTCATGCTTAGCAGCAGGCCGCAGAGCAGAGAAAAAAGCGCCAGGGTGCGGCCAGGGCGCTGCCAGTGCATCACTCCCTAGCCCTTGGGAAAGTGATTGCGCTTACCGCGATCTTCGATCTTCGCGTCCTTATTGGGAAACTTGATGACATTGTCGTCGCCGCTGACCACCACGCGCTTCACTCCGTCGCGCAACTCGATGGTGTTGTGGCTACCCTCGACGGTCAGGGTCAACACCTGTCCGGCCCCGTTCAGGGTATTGTGGTTGCCGCGTACGAGAAGATTCTGCTTGGACACGGCGGTATTAATATTGCCACCGTCGGCGGTGATTACCACATCACCGTCGCCGCTTCCGCCCTGCTCGATGGAGACCCCGGGGACCTTGACCGTGGCGGTGGAGGAAGCCCCCTGTTCGGTCGCCCCTCCGCCCTTGCCCTTGCCGACGGTCACCCCCGGCGCCTGCACCTCACCGCTCGGTCCAATCTCCACGCCCGGGGCGGAAATCGAACCATCGGCGCGAATCTCCACCCCCGGAACGCTGATCACCGCATTGTTGGCGGCCATGGCACCACCGGCCGCCACAAAAACCATCCCCATGCCAAGAAGCATCATCGATTTCATCGGCCCACCCCCTGTCGTCTGAGCTTTTCATCTTGGCCGGCGACTTTCTCTTCCGGCCATCGACGCTTCTGCTACCATACGTCCTTCCGCCACTTTTCACAAGAGCGACCGCCGCTCGGGGCAAACGCAGAGCGCGACAAGTTTTTCCCAAAGGGAATTTGCACTCGCCACGCGAATACCGTATGCTAATAGTGTCAGGGAACCTCGGACCTGTTCGGCAACCCCCCGCTCCATTTTTTCTTTCATCCAGGCACACCCCATGAACGACAACGGGTCGAATTCAATCATCGAGCAGTTAGAGGCGCTGCCACCGCTACCGCAGACGGTGGCCGATGTTCTCACCGTCACCAACAACCCCGAGAGTTCCGCCAACGACCTGGTTAAGGCGATCCTTCCCGACCAGGCAATGTGTATCGCCGTGCTCAAAATCGCCAATTCCGTCCTCTACGGCCGCCCCAAAAAAGTGAGCTCGCTGGAGAGGGCGGTGATGGTGCTCGGTTTCAACGAGGTGCAGAATATTGTCCTGGCCAAGGCTGCCGTTCAGGCCTTTCGGCCAATTTTCAAGACCCATCGGCACAACCTCGACCTCTTCTGGGACCACTCCTTCACCACCGGCCTGGCCGCCCGCATCATTGGCGAGCACATCAATTTGCCCTCCGGTCAGTTCTTTGTCGCCGGCCTTTTACACGATATCGGCAAACTCGCCATGCTGCTCGCCTTCGGCGACAAATACCAGCCGGAGCAGTGGCTGACCGGCATCACCACGGCGGCGAAAGCCGAGGAGGAAAAACGGCTGTTCAAGGTCGGCCACGACCTGGTCGGCAGCCGCCTGCTGCAGCGCTGGCAATTTCCCGACAATCTCGTCGCCGCCTTGCAGCATCACCACCACCCGGCCCGCGGAGAGCATCTCCAGGGCTATCCCCTGGTCATTCAACTGGCCGATTTTCTCGCCCACATGAACCTGCTGCCGGAGCGGCCCAACGAGCAAGGCCTCAAGGTCGCCCTCGCCGAGCAGCTCCCTGATTTTGAGAAGCAATGGCGTGCCATGCGGCTGCCCTGGGAGGAGATCTCCCTTGAGTCGTGGTTTGCCTGGCTCAAGGTCGATCGCGATAACGGTAGAGGAATTCTCGACATCCTCGCCATGTAGCCTTTTATGGCGGGAGAATCGCCGGCGGCTCCTTTCTTGCCTTGATGAACGCCACCAGGGGAATGGAGAGCAGCGGCGCTATGGCCAGGACCCAGAAGGTGGCATCAAGACCGAAATGATCGGCAAGATAGCCGGACAAGGCCGCGCCCAAACCACCGGTGCCAAAACCGAGCCCGAGAACCAGCCCCGAGGCCAGGCCAAGGTTGTCCGGCAACAGTTCCTGGGTCAGCACGATGGTCACCGAAAAAGACGCCAGCAGGGCGGCGCCGGAGGCCCCGGCAAAAAACCACAGCCAGGGGCCCTGCACAAGCAGCAAAGCCGCGGCCAACAGTGGAAAGAGCAGCGAGCTACCGACGATGACAATCTTTCGGCCGAGCTTGTCGGAGAGATGGCCACCATAGAGCCCGGCGATGGCGCCGGCGGCCAGGAACATGGTGAGAATCAGGCTGGCCGAAGCCAGTTGTATGCCGCGATCGGCAAAGAGCAGGGGCAGATAGGTGATGGTGCTCATATACACCCAGGAACGCAGGGTAACGATGAGGCAGACGGCGATGAGCGGTACCCATGGAATAATGGAACGTCCCTCCTGCTGGCGGCGACGCGGGGCGGTACGCCCGTCTCCCCGCCGCAGATAGTCGCCGGGGGAGAAGACAATGACCAAGAAAAGCGCCAGGCCGATGGGAATGAGGGCGGTGGTGGCGTGAAGGCCAACGCCAAGCACCAGCAAACTGCCGACCACCGGCCCCAGGGCGAAGCCAAGGTTGCCACCGGTGGAGAAGATGGCGGCGCCGAGGCCGCGCCGCTCGCCACTGACCAGATAGACGGCCATCATCGCCCGGGGATGAAAGGCGGCGGTACCGAGACCGGCCACCCCCACCAAGGTGACCACCAGGGGATAGCTGGGGGCAAGCCCCACCAGCCCCATGGCCAAGGCCGTCCACAGCACCCCCACCGGCACAAACCAGCCGGTACGAAAACGGTCGGAAATGACGCCGAAGATCGGCTGGATCACCGAGGAGGTGACGTTGAGCAGCATCACCGCCAGCCCCACCTGAAAATAGCTCAAGTCGAACACCTCCTTGAGCTTGGCCAGCACCACCGGCAAGGTGCCTTGACAGGTATCGACCACCACATGGCCAAGGAATAGCAGCAGCAGGGGGATTTTTTCCATAGGAAGACGAAAAAAAGGAAAAGGAGGGTGGCTCAGGCGACCCTAGTCGCTGGGGCAGCGTCAGAAAATGGCGTGCGGCGGGACAGGTTCAGCCGTCCCGTTCGATATCGCGGTGAAAGACGGTCAGTTCGACCTCGGGAAGGTTGAGCACTGCGGCCAGCCGCTCAACCACCGCCACCGAGCGATGGCGACCACCGGTGCAGCCGATAGCAAGACGCAGGCTCTTCTTGCCGGCGGCCAGACTCTCTTCAACCACACAGTCCACCAGCGGCAGAAACAGCGAGAGAAAGTTGCTCCCCGCCGCGCTCTCTAAGACATAGGCGCCGACCTCCGGGGTCAACCCGGTTTGCGGGCGCAACTCCTCAACCCAATAGGGGTTGGGAAGAAAGCGCACGTCCCAGAGCTGGTTGATGTCCACCGGGGCGCCGTATTTAAAACCAAAGGAAAACAGCACCAGTCGCAGGCGGGGTATGGTGTTCATGGAATCTCCTTGCCTCCTTGGCCATGCCTGAAGGAAAAATATTTTCTTTATACCCCATTTGGTGTGGCATGCACAGCGTTCTCACTCATTCTTCCGCCAGCCGCACCACCCGAGGCGCCAGCGGCCTCCGCCCCGCCGGGCGGGCAAAGCGCAGCGCCGGGTGGCCGAGGGCGATGACGCTATAGACCCGCTCGTCTTCGGGGAGCTGCAGACTCTTGCGGATGGCGCTGCTGCGATGGATGGCCTCGACGGCGTAGCCGATAAGGCAGGTGCCAAGGCCCATTGCCTGGGCGGCGAGAAGGATGTTGGCTGTGGCGAGGAGGGCGTCCTCGGCCGGGCAGCTGGCATCTTTGCGGCCGGTGACGAGGATGGCGGCGGTGGCGCCGTGAAAGAGCAGGTCCCTGCCCTCCTCATCCCACCGGCGCAGGGCCTCGGCCACCGATTCCAGATGCTTACGATGATAGCGGCCGAGGGCGTCGCCGGCAAAGATCCGCGACAGTAGCCGCAGGGGCGACGAGGCCGCCAGGCGGTTGAGGCGGCGAAAGAAGTCGGCACAGAGCCCGCCCAGGGCGAGGAGATCTCGGCGATCGGGAAGGATGAGAAAATTCCAGCCCTGGCTGTTGGTGCCGGAGGGGGCAGTGGTGCCGATACGCGCCAGATCCTCAAGGATTTCCTGGGCAACCGCATCGGACGTATAATTGCGGCAGGAGCGGCGCCAGCGCATCAGGGCCACCGCCTCCTCGGCCAAGGCGGGGCCGGGGGGAGGACACTGCTCGCGCTCCGCCAGGGTGGTAAGGCCAAGCGTTGGTTCCAATCCGCCCACGCGCACCGCCTGCTGCGGACAGACCGCCTGGCAGTGGCCGCAGCAAAAGCAAGGCTCGCCGCTGTACACCGCTATCTTTCCCGCCAGGCTAAGGACCTCATAGGGGCAGACGGCGACACAGAGACCGCAGCCGTTGCATAAGGCTGTATCGATAACAATCCTTCCTTCCATTTGCCGCCACTCCTCATTATCTTGAAAATCAGCACCATTGCCGGTAGGGTGGTCCGGTCATCCGCGGTTGTTGCTTCTTTCCTCTGCTTCCGGCGCTCTTTATGTCCCTGCCCTTCTTCCGTAACCGCCCGCCCGGCCTTAACCGCGAGGTGCTGCGTGTCTGTCTGCCCCTGGTGATCAGCCTCTCGGCCACCACCCTGATGGAGTTCACCGACCGCATCTTTCTCGCCAACTACAGTATCGAAGCGATCTCGGCGGCCCTGCCCGCCGGCATCACCTCCTATCTGTTCATCGCCTTCTTCGGCGGGGTCGGCGGCTATGTCGGGGTGTTCATTGCCCAGTATACCGGCCGTGGCGATAGGGAGCGCATCGGCCTGGTCCTGTGGCAGGGCATCTTTTTTACCCTCTTTTCCGGTGTGATCCTCGTTGCCATTGGCGCCTATGCCAGCGGCCCGATCTTTGCCCTGGCCGGCCATGCCCCGGAGGTGCGGCGTCAGGAGGAGATCTATTTCTCCATCCTCTGCTACGGCTCGGTGCTGCATGTGGCCATGGTCACCCTGTCAACCTTCTTTACTGGACGCGGCATCACCCGCCCGGTGATGCTGATCACCGCCTTTGCCGTTCTCCTCAACATTCCGCTTGATTACCTGCTCATCTTCGGGCGCTTCGGCCTGCCCGAGTTGGGCATCAAGGGTGCGGCCATCGCCACCGTCTCGGCCTGGGGGGTGAACGTTTTGCTTCTGGCGCTGCTCATCTTCAAGAAAAAAAACGAGCAGCGCTTCGGCGTGTGGAGCGGCTGCCGACTCGACCGCGACCTCTTTACACGCCTGCTGCGCTATGGAGTTCCTGGCTCACTGCAGTTCACCATGGACA
>CAYSON010000196.1:5798-6689 GCA_964432635.1 uncultured Desulfopila sp. | reverse complement strand
GGGGATTGTGGCGCGGCTTGAAGCGATAGATGCGATCGTCTCCGTATTTTTCCCGGTGATGGTCGATGACGATATTGCAGCCCTTGCTGCAGCCGTGGCAGATGCTCGGGCTTTTCTTGAGGAACCACACCCGTTGCTGGAAGCGGAAGTCCTCGCTGGTCATGGCCCCGACCGGGCAGAGGTCGACGACGTTCAAGGCATAGCGGTTGTTGAGGGGCCGGCCGGGAAAGATATTGACCCGCGCCTGATCGCTGCGGTTGATGATGCCCAGTTCCCCGGTTTTGGTGATCTGACGGCAGAAGCGGACGCAGCGGCCGCAGGTGATGCAGCGCTCCTGGTCGTGGACCACACCGCAGCCGAAATCAAGGGTTTTCCTCTTTTGCACCTGGGGCACGTTCATCCGGCTCGGCTGGCCATGGTAACTCATATAGTAATCTTGGAGCTTGCATTCGCCGGCCTGATCGCAGATCGGGCAATCGGTGGGATGATTGATCAGCTCGAACTCCATGACGTCGTGCTGGATCTTTTTGATGTGGGCGGCATCGAGCAGTACCTTCATCCCCGGCTGGGCCGGGGTCTTGCAGGCGGGGACCAGCGGCGGTCGCCCATCCTCGATACCCACCAAACACATGCGGCAGTTGCCATCGGCGCCAAGGGCCGGGTGGTAGCAGAGGTGGGGAATTTCGATGCCGGCGGCGGCGACGGCGTCGATGAGGTTCTTACCCGACTCCACCTCGACTTCGACTCCGTTGACGAAAAGCGTGATCTTGTCAGCCATGGGGTTCCCCTACTCCTATGCTTGGGCGCTTGCGGCATTGGCCACGTACGCCTCGAATTCGCCTCTGAACTTGTCCAGATAGCTGCGCACCGGCATGGTGCAGGCAGCGGAGA
>CAYSON010000196.1:756-5776 GCA_964432635.1 uncultured Desulfopila sp. | reverse complement strand
TTTGACGATCTTCAGCATCCAGCCAAGGCCCTCGCGGCAGGGCATGCACTGGCCGCAGGATTCGTGGTGGTAAAAATCGATGAGATTCTTCACCAGTTGGACAATATCCACCGTCTCGTCGAGGACGACAATGCCGCCTGAGCCGAACATGGTCTTGTGGGCGGCCATCGACTCGTAGTCGAGGGTGGTGTCGGCGGCTTCCTCGGGCAGTAATACCGGAGTGGAGCTGCCCCCGGGGATGATGCCCTTGAGCTTGCGCCCCTTCCAGACGCCGCCGGCCACCTTGTTGATCACCTCCATCAGCGGCAGCCCCAGGGGCAGTTCGTACATCCCCGGCTTCTCGACATGGCCAGAGATGCCGAAGAGGTGGGTGCCGGGGCTTTTTTCTGTGCCGTAGGCCTTGTAGGCGTCGGCGCCCTTGTCGATGATAAAGGGCAGCGAGGCGATGGTCTGGACGTTGTTGATAATCGTCGGACAGCCATAAAGGCCTGCCACCGCCGGGAAAGGCGGCTTGCTGCGCGGTTGTCCCTTCCTGCCCTCGATCGATTCGAGCAGGGCGGTTTCCTCGCCGCAGACGTAGGCGCCGGCGCCGCGATGAACGGTGACGTGCAGCTTGTAGTCGCGGCCGGCGACCTTGTCGCCGAGATAGCCGGCGGCGTAGGCCTCGTCGATGGCTTCCTGCAGCACCTTGACCTGGGTGGTGTATTCACCGCGTATATATATATAGGTTTCGTGGCAATCGATGGCATAGGCACAGATGATGATGCCCTCGATGAGCAGGTGCGGATCCTTGACCAGGATGTAGCGGTCTTTGAAGGTGGCCGGCTCGGATTCGTCGGAGTTGACCGCCAGGTAGATCGGTTTGCCGGTGTTCTTGGGGAGAAAGCCCCACTTGACCCCGGCGGGAAAGCCGGCCCCGCCGCGGCCGCGCAGGCCGCTTTTCTTGACCTCGTCGATGACGTCTTCCGGTTTGGTGGCAAAGAGCTGGTCCAGCGTCTTGTAGGCCCCGTGCTTCTTGGCGACCTTGAGGGTATGGCTGTTTTTGAGGTGGAACCGGGCGCTGAGAATCTTCACTTGCATATTCGTTCCCCTCCTACGGCAAGGTCGCCAGCAAGCCTTTCAGCTTGTCGACATCCATGTTTTCATAGAACAGGCCATTGATCTGCACCACCGGAGCGGTGCCGCAGTGGCCCAGGCATTCCACCTCCTCGAGGCTATAGCTGCCGTCGTCGCTGATCTGGCCGGGGGCGATGCCGATCTCGGTTCTGAGATAGTCGACGATGTCCTGCTTGCCGCGCAGCCAGCAGGACAGGGTGCGGCAGATGCAGATATGATTCTTGCCCATCGGCCGCAGGTGGTACATGGTATAGAAGGTTGCCGCTTCGTAGACCTTACTGGCGAAGGTGCCGATGCGATCAGCGATATAGGCGATGGCCTCCTGGCAGACCCAGCCTTCCTGTTCCTGCACCAACCACAGGGAGGGGAGGATCATTGAGTCACGCGTGGGGTAGCGGACTACCAGTCGCTCGAACATGGCGTCGCGTTCGGCGTCGAACTGAAAAGGTTTTCCCGTGGATATCAATTGCGAACGGTCGCTCATCTGTCCAACTCCCCGCCGATGATGTTGATGCATCCCAAGTTGATGATGGCGTCGGCGATCATATAGCCCTCGACCATCTTGTGGAATCCGCCCATGATATAGAAACAGGGCGGACGCACCTTGAGTTTGTAGGGCCGGCCGCTGCCGTCGGAGACGAAGTGAAAGCCAAGCTCGCCGTTGGCCGCCTCAAAGGAATCGTACCACTGGCCGGGAGGGGTCTTGACTCCCTCGAAGACCAGCTTGAAGTGGCCGGCCAATCCCTCGATGTTGCCGTACACCTCCTTTTTGGGCGGCAGGTGTACCTGGGCGTCGCTCACGTTTATTGGGCCTTCGGGGATGTGCTTCATCGCCTGGCGGATGATACGGATCGATTGGAACATCTCCTCGAAGCGGATCATGAAGCGGTCATAAATGTCGCCCGTGGTGCCCACCGGCACTTCGAAATCAAAGCTCTGGTAGTTGTAATAGGGGGCGTCCTTGCGCAGGTCGAAGGGCACGCCACTGGCTCGCAGGGTCGGCCCGGTGAAGCCGTAACTGAGGGCGGTTTCCGCCGAAAGCACACAGACGTTTTGGGTGCGGTCGTGGACGATACGGTTGGTTTCCACCAGTTTCAGCGAGTCACCGATGCCCTTTTCGATGGCCAGCAGGTGTGCTTTGAGATCTTCCTGCCAACCCGGGTAGAAATCGCGGTACATGCCGCCGATGCGGGTGAAGGAAGAGGTGAGGCGGGCGCCGCAGAGGCGACTGATGAAATCGTAGGCGGCCTCCTTCTCGTTGTAGAGGTACCAGTAGTTGGTGAGCCCGCCCATGTCGACGAGATTGGCGGCGGCGCATACCAGGTGATCGAGGACGCGGTAGAATTCGGTCAGGACCACCCGCATGAACTGGGCCCGTTCGGTGATCTCAACCCCCAGCCAAGACTCGATGGCCTTGACATAGGCAATGTTGTTGATCATCGACGAGCAGTAGTTGAGCCGGTCGGTTAAGGGGACGATCTGATTGTAGGTGCGGTTTTCCGCTGTTTTTTCAAAACCACGATGCAGGTAGCCGATTTCGTTGACGTTAGCCAGGATGGTTTCGCCGTCAAGGGCGGCGAGGATGCGGATGGCGCCATGGGTCGCCGGATGGGACGGCCCGAGGTTGAGAAACATGATCTCGGTATTGATGTCCTTGAGGGTGGATTCATCGATACCGTTTTCCAGGAGTCGGGTGCGGATTTCCTTTTCGAGACTATCGGTTTCGTAGCAGATCTGGCCTTTGTCGATGGGATAATCCTTGCGCAGCGGATGGCCTTGGAATTGCCAGTGGTTGAGGATGCGCCGCAGGTCGGGGTGACCGCTGAAGTGGATGCCGTATTGGTCAAAGGCCTCGCGTTCCCCCCAGTTGGCGGAACCCCACAAGTGGCAGGCAGAGGGGACGCCCCGTTCCGGCTCGGCCACCGGGCAGCGCACCTGGACGACAAGGTTGTCGCGCCAGTTGCGCAAGGTGTAGACGACGGCAAAGCGCGTCGGCGGTGGTTGCGGGTAGTCGAGGTAGTCTATGGCGGTGACGTCAAGCAGAAGGCTGCAGTTGAAAGCCGCATCGTTTTTGAGCCGCGCCAGGGTGCTTTCGAGCTTCTCGGGTCGAACCTCGACGACCACCGTGTCGAGCACGGCGGTACAGGCGGCGTCGGGAAAGGCCGCCCCTATCTTTTCAAGCGTCGTCCTATTCATATCAATCAAGAATCCCTTTGAAGTCTTTGTGGCGGTCGTGCAGCACCGTTTCCCCTTGGATCTGTTGCTGGATCTTGATCAGGGCATCAAGGACCACTTCCGCCCGGGGCGGGCAGCCGGAGATGTACAGATCGACCGGGATAATGGTATCGATTCCCTGCACTGTGCAGTAGTTGTCGTAAATTCCGCCGGAACTGGCACAGGCACCCATGGCGACCACCCATTTCGGCAGGGGGATCTGTTCGTAGATGCGCTTCAATATCGGTGCCTGCTTGTAGCTGATGGTCCCGCAGACCAAAAGCAGGTCGGCCTGGCGCGGCGAGAAGCGGACCACCTCGGCGCCGAAGCGGGAGATGTCGTGCTGGCTCGCCGCGGCGCTCATGAACTCAATGGCGCAGCAGGCGGTTCCGAAAATGAAGGGCCAGAGGGAATACTGCCGGCCCCAGTTGACGATCGCATCCAGCTTTGTGGTGATGACCGAGTTGCCGAGACTCGCTTCCAATCCTACCGCCAATTGAGCACCCCTTTCTTGAGAATATAGACGAGCCCGGCGAGGAGGAGCAGCATGAACACTACCATCTCGAAAAAGCCGAACCAGCCGAGGTCGCGGACGATCACCGCCCATGGATACATGAACACCGCTTCGATGTCGAAGATGAGAAAGAGGATGGCCAACAAGTAGAACTTAACGCTGAACTTCTGGTCGACCGAGCCGATCACCGGACCGATGCCGCTCTCGTAGGCCTCGTTCTTGATCTTACCCTTGGCTCGCGGCCCGAAGACCACGGTGGCCACCATCAGGCAGGGGATCAGCGCGGCGAGACCGATCAGGGTCACTGCTGAAAGAATCAGTTCCGTTGACATGGTTTCCCCTTTTGGTTGCAGGAGGTTCCGCTGGAATGGCTGGTTGACGGCGATTCCAGGAAAAAACGAAATATGAATATTCATTCATTAACAGTCGTCGAGGTTCTCTGTCAAGTGTTCTTTCCCTTTGGCAAACAGCTACTTAGGTGGTATTGGCGAACATTCTGTTGTGCAACTGGACAAGGCTTCGCTGTGCGCCTTGTGCCTACTGGAGGAGGCGTTCAAGTAATCTCATTTTTCTTTAGGTGAATGGCAGCCAAGGGTTGCTCGTTTCTCGCCTCGAGAGTACCACAAAATCGGGGACATTTTCTTGCGAAGATGGGGTGGGCCGATGGTGGTGCGGGAATACAGGAAAAATGGGTGTGCCAATACGCACAGAATGCACAGGAAACTGGTGGCGGTGGTTTGCCGAGCTGCAGCTGGTGCAATGAACGGACTTTTCCAGGGGAGATTGAAGTCTTTGTGAAAGCACCTAAATTCAGTTGAATACAGCGAAAAGTTTTTGATTCATTCGCGTGAACCCGTTGTTCAGTTTTAATTATACCACAAGGGCATAAGTTTCGTTTGAGCAGTCGAGCTGCTCAACTCAGCTTTATAACAAGAGGCGATGGACGAAGGCGGGAAAGTGGAAGAGAGGGGCGGGCGGAGGGAGGATGCCCCGCCGCCCCAAGGAAGGGACGGCGGGGGAAGGAGGACTTACCAGCCAAGGGAGAGGTATTCGTGGATAGAGTCGGCGGCGGCGCGACCGGCTCCCATGGCAAGGATAACGGTGGCGGCACCGGTGACGATATCGCCGCCGGCCCACACTCCTTTTTTGGTGGTCTTGCCGTTACGCTCATCGGCG
>CAYSON010000196.1:0-746 GCA_964432635.1 uncultured Desulfopila sp. | reverse complement strand
TTATTGAGTTTCATATCCGGGGTTTCGCTGGTTAGCAAGGGGTTGGCACCGGAGCCGACGGCGACGATGCACAGGTCGCAGGCGATCTCGAATTCTGAGCCCTTGATCGCCACCGGGCGCCTGCGGCCGGAGCTGTCCGGTTCTCCCAATTCCATGCGCAGGCATTCCATGCCGGTCAGGCGGCCATTGGCGTCGCCCAGGTAACGGGTGGGGTTGGTGAGAAGGAAAAGTTCGATGCCCTCCTCCTCGGCATGGTGGATCTCCGCCGCGCGCGCCGGCATCTCGTCGCGGGAACGGCGATAAACGATCTTGACACTTTCGGCGCCGAGGCGCATGGCGGTGCGGGCAGAGTCCATGGCGACGTTGCCGGCCCCGAGGACGACAACATTCTTGCCCAGCGGAATGGGGGTGTCGACCTCCGGATATTTATAGGCCCTCATCAAGTTGGCACGGGTCAGGTACTCGTTGGCGGAGAGGATGCCGACCAGGTTCTCGCTGGGGATGTTCATGAATTTCGGCAAACCGGCGCCAACGCCGACGTAGATGGCATTGAAGCCTTCCTCGAAGAGCTCGTCGAGGGAAACGGTGCGCCCGACCACCGCGTTGCATTGCACCTTGACTCCGAGACGCTCAAGGAAATTGACCTCCTGGGCAACAATCGCCTTGGGCAGACGAAATTCCGGGATGCCATAGACGAGAACGCCGCCCGGCTTCAGCATTTTGGCGGCGATCGCGACAGCTGAACG
>CAYSON010000195.1:0-6726 GCA_964432635.1 uncultured Desulfopila sp. | reverse complement strand
GCCGCAATAACCGCGTTGCCTCATTCTTCAGGCGGCATTGACGGAGATAACCTAAAAAATCAGCAAGTTCCGCCTCATCCTCCCCTTCCTTGCCGGCGGGGCCGGCGAGCGGCGCTGTGAGCAAGCTGGCCACGAGTTGGCGCTCCGGGCCTTCCGGCAAAACCGTGAGGAGATCCTCCGGCTCCACCCTCTCCTTGCTTTCCACCAGACTGTGCAGAGCCAAAAAAATAACCTCTCCCATGCTGCCGACCAGACAGTCTCTGCTGCCTGCTTCAGCTAAGGCCTGAAAATGGTGGGGGGAGTGAATCATATAGACAAGCAACTGTCGTTGTGCCAGGGAAGGAGGCGTGACCATGAGACGTGGAGCCTCCTCTGGTCGCTCGGCTGGCGAGGTTGCCTTCACCGTTGGCCGTGCCAGGCCGGCGTCGAGTCGCTCCACCGGCAAACCAAGCTTCTCGGCAAAATGGGCGACAAACAACGCCCGCTGCAACGGCGAGGTCGCGGCCGCCGCCAGGGGCTGCAATTCCTCGATGATTTTTCTTTTACCATCGAGCCCGTCGCCATGCTCGGCCAGGAGATGTTCGAGGGTAAACTCAGGAAGCGGTTTGGCCTTCTCAAGCACGTCGTTGAGGGCCACCACCCCTTTTTCCCTGACAAAGGTATCGGGATCATGACCGCTTGGCAAAAAGGCCACGCGCCCGCTGAGCTGTTCCGCGAGAAAGAGGGGAACGGCTCGCACCGCCGCCTTGCGTCCAGCGGAGTCGCCGTCAAACAGCAGAATCATTGTCTCGGTATATCGCCGCAGCAGCCGCAACTGTTCTCTGGTCAAGGCAGTTCCCAGAGGGGCGACAACATGGGAACAGCCGGCGGCCACCAGCGACACCAGGTCGAAATTCCCTTCCACCAGCACCGCCTGGTTGCGCTTGCGGATCTCTTCTTTTTGCTGGAAAAGACCAAGCAGCAGCTTGCTCTTGTTGAATACCGGGCTCTCCGGCGAATTGAGGTATTTCGGCTGTCCATCGCCGACAATTCGTCCACCGAACCCGCAAATGCGTCCGCTGAGATTGTAAATGGGAAAAAGGATGCGGTCGCGAAAGCGATCGTACGTCCCGCCACCTTCCTTTTCCCCGAGCAGTCCCGCAGCCACCGCCGCCGCTGTCTGTTCACGGTCAAGGCGGCTGCCGAGAAAGTTCCAGCCCCCCGTCTCGGCTGCGGGAGCATAGCCGATACCAAAACGGGCTATCAGGTCGGCGTTGACCCCGCGCCTGGCCAGATAGTTCCTGGCCACCTGCGCCTGCGGCGTCTCCCCCAGATACCGACTGAAGAGGCCGGCACAGTGTTCGTTGATGCGATGCAAGCGCTCGTCTCGGGCCGCTTTTTCTTCCTGCTCTCTGGAGGGGCGATATTCCGGCAGATCGATGCGATACCGTTTCGCCAACTCCTTGAGTGCTGAAGAAAAATCGAGATTATGGTACTTCATCATGAAGCTGAAAACATCGCCCGAAGCGCCGCAACCAAAACAGTGATAGAACTGTTGCCCGGAGTGTACCGAAAAGGACGGCGTCTTCTCGCTGTGAAAGGGACATCGTCCGAGATAGCGAACACCGCTTCGCTTCAACTCAACGTGTTCCCCGATAAGAGTGACGATATCGGCTTGTTCCTTGATCCTGGCGACAACGTCGTCCTGATTTTCCTTCATCCCCATATCACTATTTCCGTAAAAGTTCGGTGCAACCTGCTTGCATCCATACTATACTCAATTCTTGCGGCTGCGCCAGTCTCAGTCTCAAACGGCGGCTTGCCACTCCTTCAGCCCTTCCGCATGCCATGGACGATTTCGCCAATGCCATAGCCTTTGAGGTCAAACAGGAAATCGCCGACCGCTATTTCGGCATGCGGACCCGCATCGAGACCCGTGCGCAGCAGTATCTCGAGCAACTGTACCACGCCGACAAGGTCCTCGCCGAGGCCATCAGTTTTGATCTCTGGCGCATGCGTACACTTTTTTCTGCCCCAAATCACTTTCACGCCTTTCTCACCCTCATCGATCTGCCAAGCGAGGATGCCATCGACCTCTGCGGACGACGAAACCCACCACCCGGCAAGGAAGAACTCTTCCGCCATCTTCGCGGTGGTGGTCTTACTCGGCGCCAGCGTTTCCGCAGCCTGACCACCGCCGTCTATTGCTCCCTGGCAAAAAACATCGCCGCCTACAACGAGACCGCCCGCCTCCTTGAAGAAGAGCACGAAGAAATCTGCGCCGAGATCGAACGTTTTCGACGCCACAACGACCTCACCGACATTCTCTCCTTTCTCCGCACCCTCGATTGTGACGACGCCGATCGCAGAAAACACCTTCACAGCAGCGGGACCTTGCAGCAGAACTTAAGTCTTGAGAAAGAGTTGCGATTGGTACCGCCGCCGGCGACTGGCACCGTGCTGCTGCCGCTTCGTCTTGTTCCGCCCATCTCCGCAATTCAGAATTCTTTCAATGTGCTGTTGCATGAAGCTTACGTCAGGGAAGCCTCTGCCTGAAAAACCAAAAACTGCCCCACGACTTCAAAACCTATCATCTCTCCCCGCCCGCGTTTGCCAGCAATGACGAACATTTTCGATTTGCTTTTGCAATCAGGAAAAAGATATACTTCATTGCCACCTTCCGCTGGTAACGGCAGCAAATCACCGGGACAACTTTGACGGCCGCCTTGTTATGCTATGAACGACAGCAATTACCTCAACCTCTCCGATCTCGACGACGGTCAACGACTGCAAGCGCTGGTGCGCCCGCTGTGCTCCTCGGCATTGTGCGCGGTCGCCGGCCGTCTTCCTTCGGGTGAGGAGTTGCGCAAGGCGACGCTCATTCTCATCAGCGAAGCGGATCCGAACCTGGACGTGGTGCTCGACCATCATGCCCTGTCGCCATCTACCCCGATCCTCGTGCTCGGTTCAGGTGGAGGCCTTCCCGATGCCGCTCTGCGTTCGCGAGCGCGGCGGCTGATCGACTACCTGCTCCTGCCGGTGTCCCAGCTGAACCTCGAACAGCGACTCGTCTTTCTCTCCCAGGTGCAGCGGGTCAGCAGTGAGCATTACGCCAATGCGACCACCCTCGACCGGCAACTCAACGCCCTCTCCTCGCGCGACGGCCTCACCGGCTTGTTCAATCGCCGGCATCTCACCGGCAACCTCAAAAAGTTCATGGACGAGGCGCACAGCAGTGACGAGGATCTCTGCCTGCTGCTTTTCAATATCGATTTCTTCAATGCCGTCAACAAGTCATCCGGGCAGCAATATGGAGACTTCATCCTCAATGAGATGGCGGCACGGCTGAAAATGGCGGCACGCCCCGAAGATGGCTGCTATCGTTTTTCAGGCGAGGATTTCGTCGTGCTCATGCCCAAGACCGCGCTTGAGGAGGCCAAAAAGCGCAGCGAAAGGATTCGCCGCGCCTGTATCGACAAGCCTTATACTCACGGGGCGACAAGTCAGAGTATCACCGTATCCATGGGACTGGCTTCGCTCAAGGGGCATAAACCAAGCAGCCACGACGACTTCATCAATATGGCCGAAACCGCTCTCTTTCTCGCCAAAGCCCAAGGCCGCAACCGCCTGCGGAGTTATCGACCCCTGAGCGGTTCCGGGCAGGTCAATCCACACCAGTCCATGGTTTTTCTCAAGGACACCCTCAATCGCATTCTCGAAAAAACCAAGACCTCGGCAGTGGCCTCGGTGCAACTCCTTGCCCGCCACGTCGCCGGACCCGAACATCAGCAACATGCGGCCACCGTATCCAGTTACATATCCCTGCTCGGCCGTCAACTCGGCCTAGTGGAGAGCCATCTCGAAACTTTCCACAATGCCACGGCCCTGTGCAGCAGCTTTCGTTCCCTGCTGCACAGCAATCTTATATCCAAGCCTCAGCTGCTCTCCGAGGAGGAGCGCAGCGTCATGAAGGATTTGCCCTTCAAACTGATTGAACTCACGGATATGTTCGACTACTTTGCCAACGAACGGGAGGTGTTGCTCAGCTACGCCGAACGCTACGATGGCACCGGCCATCCCCAAGGCCTCAAGGGCGATGAAATCCCCCTCGCCGCCCGGATTTTTTCGCTGATCGATGCTCTGGCAGCAATGGTTGCCGACCGTCCCCACCGTCGACGCCTGAGTCCTGAGGAAATCGTCAGCGAATTGCAACAACAGGCGGGCAAGCAATTCGATCCCTCCCTTGTGCTCCACATTTTTCAGGTTATCGAGGAGAACCACCTCCTCGAGCTCGATCCACAGATCGTTGATCAGGCCCGCCGCGCCATCTCCCTCAACTTTCCCCATCTCAGCCCATGACCAACTCCACCCTCAGTTCCATCAACGCCCGCATCGAATCCTTTCCGGCCCTACCGGCAATCGTCGGCAAGATCATGGCGGTGACAGCCAACCCGGAGAGCAGCGCTAACGATCTGATGCGGGTCGTGCTCCCCGACCAATCGATGTGCGCCACCATCCTCAAGGTTGCCAACTCAGCCTTTTTCGGCATGCCCCGGGGGGTCGCCACCATCGAACGGGCCGTGGTGGTGCTCGGTTTCCAGGAGGTCAAAAACATTGTCATTGGCAAGGCCATCTTTGCCTCCTTTCCCAAGATGACTCGAGAGACCCGCCATAATGTCGGCCTCTTCTGGGAACACACCTTCACCTGCGGCCTCGCAGCCAAAATCATTGCCGAGCAGCTGCGTCTTTCAGCCAGCGAACTGTTCATCGCCGGCCTCATTCACGACATCGGCAAGCTAGCGATGTTTTTTACGTTTCCTGAAAGTTATCCCTTACTCAAGACCGCGACCGGCATCACCTTGCAAAACATGCTCGGCGAAGAACATCGCCTGTTCACCGTAAGCCATGACCACGTTGGCCTACTCCTTGCAAAAAAATGGCTGCTGCCGGAGCAATTGGCCATGGCCATCGGTTACCATCATGCCCCGAGCAACGCCCCCGATCACCGACCGTATGCCTTAATCGTGCAGATTGCCGACACCCTCTCTCTCCTCTACTCCAGCCCGGAACGGTTCCGCCCCGAGGATATCACCAAAATCTTCAACGATTTCCTCCCCGAAACACATCTCCTCTGGCAGGAGCTCGGCCTGCCGTGGAGCGACGACGATCTCGGACGCTGGTTTGAACGACTGCACCAAAGCCGCACCAGCGACCAGGCCGTCCTTGAAATTTTCACCTCGCCATGAAAATCACCTCCATCAAGCGGACCATCCGCAATACCAAGCGTTTGGCGGAGATCATCAAGGTCCTCTCGAAGTTCGGTTTTCGGCAGCTGATACAGGATACCGGCCTGTCCCGCCTGCAGGGCGGCGGCAAGGAAGAGCTCGACCTTCCCGGCGGCCACCCCGGCGAAACCCTGCCCCGGGCAGTGAGGGTCCGCATGGTGCTTGAGGAATTGGGTCCGACCTTTATCAAACTCGGCCAGATCCTTGCCACCCGTCCCGACCTCATCCCAGCGGAGTGGACGGGGGAATTCAAGAAACTTCAGGACAACTGTCACAACGTCCCCTTCACCGAGATCCTCCACGTCCTCGAACTGGAATTTCCCGAACGACTCGACGCCATCTTCGCCTCCATTGAGGAAGCCCCTCTGGCGGCGGCATCGATCGCTCAGGTGCATCGCGCCACCTTAGCCGACTCCACCCCGGTGGTGATCAAGGTCATCAGACCCGGCGCCCGGGAGTTGATAGAAGAAGATATGGCCCTGATGGAGACCCTGGCTCAGCTGCTTGAGCAATACTTCTCCGACCTCGGCTACAGCCCGACGCTGGTGGCCAAGGAATTCTCGCGTGAACTCCTCAAGGAGCTCAATCTCATTGGCGAAGGGCAATCGGCGGAACGGCTGCGCCGCTACTTCGAGGGGGACGGCAAGGTCACTTTTCCCAAGATCTATTGGACGGCGACTACCCGAAACGTTCTCACCATGCAGGAGATCAAGGGGCGGCTGCTCTCCTCGATCAACCCCGAGGAGCTGAGCCAGGCAGAGCGACGTGCCATCGTCGCCAACGGCACCGACGCCGTGTTCAAGCAATGCCTGCGTTTCGGCTTCTTTCACGCCGATCCTCACCCCGGCAACATCTTTCTCCTGCCGGGCGGAAAACTCTGTTTCATCGATTGCGGCGCCGTCGGCCAGCTCGACCGCAAGACCACCGAACAGCTGATCAACCTGGTGTCTGGGGTGGTCACGGGTGATATCGACCTGTTGTGCCGGGTGGTGATCGAGCTCACCGACGTCGATCCAAAAATCACCGACAGCCGCGACTTTCGCTTTGAGGTGCGCAATATCACCGAGCACTTTCGCGATACCGACCTGCAGCACCTCAACATCGCCAGCCTGCTATCGAACTTTTTCTCAGTGCTGCAGCGCTATCGCATCCAATGCCCCGGCGACTTGCTGCTCCTCACCAAGGCCCTCACCACCATCGAGGGCGTCGCCGCCCACTTCGACCCAACCTTCGACGTCCTCGCCCACGTCGAGCCGCAGATCCAGGAAATCGTCGTCAACCGCTACAGTTTGGGGGCGATGCAGCGACGCATCGTTAAGATGTGTATCGATTCCTTCGAGATTTTTGAATCCCTGCCCAAGGATCTGCAGCGTTTCCTCGATCATGTGCGGCACAGCCGCTTCACTCTCAACCTGGAACTGATGCGCATCGAGCACCTCTCGGAGCAGCTCGACACCTCCAG
>CAYSON010000194.1:0-6774 GCA_964432635.1 uncultured Desulfopila sp. | reverse complement strand
AAGATTATTCCATTGACAAGGGCCTTTTAATGGGTGACCCCCATTCCAAGGTAGTCTTTATCAGCGGCGGCGGGTCCGGCATCGGCCGGGCCGCCTGCCAACTCTTCGCCGCGCGCGGGGCTTGGGTGGCGGTGGCCGATCGCGATATTCGTGCCGGCGAAGAAACCGCAGCACTCATTGCTAAGGAAGGCGGCATGGCGGAATTTTTTGAGGTTGATGTCAGCGTCGAGGCCTCGATGCGCCAGGCAGTCGATGCGGTGGTGGCCCGTTGCGGTCGGCTCGATATCGCCTTCAACAATGCCGGGATCACCTATAAAGCCCCGTTGGAAGAACACCGCGAAGAGGACTGGAACCGGGTGGTCGACACCAACCTCAAGGGGGTCTGGCTGGCGATCAAGCACCAAGCGCGCCACATGCTCGCCCAAGGCAGTGGGGTCATCATCAACACCGCCTCGACCTACGGCCTGGTGGGGGCACCGGGGGTGGCGGCCTATGTCGCCGCCAAGCATGGGGTGATCGGGTTGACCAAGGCGGCGGCGCTCGAGTATGGGCGGCGCGGCATCCGTGTCAACGCCGTCTGTCCCAGCGCCACCCGCACCGGGATGCTTGAGCTCAATGCGGAAATGGAACAGGTCTGGAACGAGCGCCACCCTCTCGGTCGCATCGCCCAACCGGAAGAGATCGCCCGCGCCGTGCTGTGGCTGGCTTCGGAGGAGGCCAGCTTCGTCACCGGCGCCATCCTCCCGGTGGACGGCGGCTATTGCGCTCAGTAGGCCGGCGGCATGGCCAGAAACTTCTCGACGAAACCCACCGGTCGGTAGCTGGGCTTGGCGTGGCGCAAACCCTCCTCGCCGAGATCCTGTTCGCGGTTGAGGGTGTCGTAAGGATCGCCGATGATCGCGGCAAAGGACTGATTAACGAATTGATAAAGGCCTTTGTAGCGGCTGAGGGCCTTTTCGAAGTGAATAACGAAACTGCTGCCGCAAGCCAGCTCCTCTCCCAGGGTATAGGCGGCCGGTTCGCCGTCGGCGTAATAAATGCCGCCGCAGAGCTGCAGCTCCTCGCTTTTCTCCAGGGCCTCTCGGGCGGCGTGGTAGTCACCGAGGGAGTCGTGCTCAACTCGCCACTGCTCAAGGACTGCCAGGGCGTCGCCCAGGTACTCGTCGAGCAGCGGTCGCCCCTCATAGTGGTGATTATTGACGAAGGCTTTGATGAGATTTCGCTTTTTCATGAACTTGCGGCCGTTCAGCTCGGCCAGTTCGCGACGGGAATAGAGGTAGTCGAAACTATCGCGATCGGCCACCACCACATAGCCCAAGGCCTCGAGCTGCGGCTTCTGGGTCACTGAGACGCACTTCATGCGGCTGTGTTCGGCCATCAGCCTATCAAGCAGGGCCTTTTCGGGCAGGCCAAAGGGTGACATGAAAAAGCGCTGGTCGCCATCGCGGCCAAGCAGCACCAGGCGGCCGTCGGGCAGCCGCGACAGGCGGTAATTGTGGCCTTCGCGGAACAGATAGATATTGGCGAAAGTGAACTCGGAGATGCCCTCGGGGAGGGCTTGAAAGAGCGGATGCAACAGCGGCCGGTGGGCCAGGCTGATCTCCACCGCCAGTGGATACTCCGGCACCACTGCCTGAGAGAGGGTGGTAATCGTTGCGAGTGTCGACATTTTTCCAACCATGATGGAGAAAGAGGCTGCTCGGGGAGCGATAAATATCCCCTCTCAAGCAACGGTGCAACCCTGCCAGGACTATACCCCGCCGGCTACCTTCGGCCAAGGCAATTCAACCGGGGAGACGTTTCCCCTTCCCAACGATTAGAGGAGAACAGCATGCCCTTTCACCGTCTCGACACCCTGGAATTATCGCCCTTTCGCCCCAATATCAACAGCCACGCCGAAATAGGCAAGGATCTGGTCATGGTGATCATGGAGATTGGTGCCGGAGCCGAAGACACAGGACACACCCACCCCTTCGACCAATGCGGCCTGGTCTTGTCAGGCTCCATCGAGATGTTCGTCGGCGAGGAAAGGCAGCTGCTTCACACCCATGACAGCTATTTCCTGCCCGCAGGAGTCATCCACGGCTGGAAAACCTTGGCACAACCTGCCACACTACTTGATGTGACACCAAAAAAGACGTTCTCCTAAACGCAACACAACCGTTACCGGATCAGCGGCAAAGGGCCGGAACCCGCTTGTGTCAATGCAAAAACTTCGCGGAGATGTTGTGGTTCACCCGCTCAGAGCCGGAGTATCCTCCAACTGTATCTCCATTTCCGCCAAATCGATCTCACGCAGGTTGAGGAGTTGTGCCTCCTCGCGGCCGGAGAGGAGGATCTTCTCATCTTTCTTCAAGCCGATGCCCAGTTTCAGGCAGGCGCAATCGGCGAGGCGGACGAGCAGTAGCAGCTGATTTTTGGGATCGACATCGGATCGGTGGTGATCGGCGGCAACAACACAATACGCCTCGGGCATGTTCCACTGGTGCATCAGCTTATCGCCTTGCTCGCAATGCAGTGAATCCATGGTCTCGAGCAGCAGGGCATGGGTGAGCGGGAGATTTGTTCCTTTTTCGTTGAGCTGTTCAACCACCATCAGCACAAAAAGCTTGCCGATATCATGAAACAGCCCGGCGAAGAACGCGTTGGTCTCGAGGTCGGTGAAGCGGCAGCGGTTGGCCAGCCAACGGGCACCCAAAGCACAGCCCACCGAATGCTGCCAGAGTTTCTTCATCACCAGGTTGAGTTCGTGGTCTTTGCTGCGGAACTGGTTGCGGGCCGAGGCCAGCAGGGCGATGCGCCCCACCTCCTGCAGACCAAGGCGAATGATTGCCGCCCGTACCGTTTTGACCTCGACCAAGCCCTTGTAGAAGGCGGAGTTGGCCATCTGCAACAGCTGGCTTGAGAGCGACTGATCGCCGGCGAGGATGTTCTCGACGACCCGGGCATCCGCTTCTTTTTTGACCAGCTCCCGCTGCACTTTGAGGGCGGAAGCACTGAAGATCGGCAATGTCACCTGTCCGGCGGCAAGAGCTTCGTTGATGGCATCGAGAAAGGATGGCATCTTGTCCATTGGTTTATTCTCCTAAGAGTCGCAGCAAGTCCGCGAGTGGTCGTGGGCGGTCCAGCTTGGGTAAACTTCGCAGTACCTCTTCCACACTGGTTATTCCGGCAGCTGCCTTGACCAGACCGTCTTCCAGCAACGTCACCAGACCGGAGTGCTCAATGCTGATCTGGCAGATTTCGTAACTTGTTCGCTGTTCGAGGACGGCGCTGCGCACCAATTCGTTGGGAATAAGTACCTCGTAAACACCAACCCTCCCCTGATATCCCGTCTGTTTGCAAGCACTACAGCCGCGCCCCTTAAGAAATCGGGCCCCAAAGAGGTCTTCCGAGGTCACTCCCAGTCGTTTCAACTGCACCGGTGTGATCGCCGTCTCCATGGCACATTTGGGGCAAATCCGCCGCACCAACCGCTGCGCCAGGATGCACGCCACCGTCGACGACACCAGGAAGGGGGCGATACCCATATTGAGCAGACGAATCAAACCGCCGATGCTGTCTTCGGTGTGAAAGGTGCTGAGCACCTTGTGTCCGGTGAGTGCGGCTTGCATGGCCATCTCGGCCGAGGCGATGTCGCGGATCTCGCCGATAAAGATAATATCCGGATCCTGACGGACGATATGGCGCAGGGTCTCCTCGAAGGTCAAATTAATGGCCGGCTCGATCGAACACTGGGCAACGCCATCCATATAATACTCCACCGGTTCCTCGGCGGTGATGATACTGATCTGCGGGCTTTTGATATGGTTGAGGCAGCTGTAGACGGTTGAGGTCTTTCCCGAACCGGTGGGGCCGGTGACCAGCAGCACCCCGGTGGGCGAATACACCGCGTCCTCGAGAAATCTCGCCAGCATCTTCGGAGCCATGCCAATGGTGCGGATATCGAGCAACTCCCTTTTCTGCTTGAGCAGGCGCATGACGATTTTCTCTCCATGCACGGTGACGTAGAAGGAGACGCGAACATCGACATGTCCCTCCTCATGCTCAAAAAGGATGCGCCCCCCCTGGTGACGCCTCTTTTCGGCGATATCGGCGCTGCACAGGATCTTGTAGCGGCTGGTCAGCGGAGCGATGATCTCACGTTCGTAATCGCGATAATGGCGGAGCACCCCCTCCTCGCGAAAGCGCACCTGCAAACGATCGGCAAAGGGTTCGATATGGATGTCCGAGGCGCCGTTCTCGATGGCGGCGATGATGATGGCGTTGGCCACCCCGACCACGGTCTTGTTGTCGACGCTCAAGGTCTTGCCCGAAGCCAGGCCGACGAGAAGCTTAAGGGTCTCGGCTATACTCTTCTTCTCGCAGATCGCCGGACTGATATTATTGCCAAACAGCCGCCGCGCCACATCAAGGCTCTTCTTGTCGAGCGGGTCGGCAAAAGCGACCAAGGTCTCTTTGCCCTGGGACTTCAAAGGCAGGAATTTGTAATCGACAAGGGTCTTAATGGGCAGGCGCCCCACCTGGGTGCGATCGACCAGCGCCATGTTGACATCGACCAAAGGAAAACCGAGCTGCATCGACAGCACCCGGTTGAACACCTTTTCTTCAATGAAGTTGAACTTGATCAGCACCTCGCCGAGTTTGAGTTCCTTTTCACGTTCCTGCTGGATGGCGAAGGCGGCGCGCAGATCGTCGGCTGTGATATATCCAAGCTCCACCAGCAATTCGCCGATGCGCAGGTTGAGGTTGCTCTCAGCGAGAGCCTTGCGCACCATCTCGTCGTTGACTACACCGAGTTCCTTGAGGATATTAAGGAAAGACGACGGAGCCGTCAGTTTGCTCCGCACCCTCTCGGCATGACGCAACTGCCCAGCATCCACCATTCCCAGGCGGTGCAGCAACGAAACGATCTCACCATAATCGGGTTTACTGTTCTTCTCGATATCCATTGCTCAATTGCCATGTGCAGGGATAGGCCTTCGGCCCGGTTATCGGCCCCGGTCGCTCCAGGGTCAATTCTACCATTCTGACAACAGTAGCAAATTCCTCTACCAACTGCCAAGTTATACCAACATTAAGTTTTCGTTAATGCCGACTGCCCTTTTCCTTTATTTGGAGCGAAAAGGGGCAGGAACTGCTCATCGATAGTAGAGGTTCGGGCTGCCCATGGTAAACAGCGCCTTGTGCAGGTTGCGGCGAAACTCGCGGCGATCCCAGATTCCCTGGATATGGCCGCGTTTCAAGGCATTGCGGGCGGAGTGGTAATCGGGCGGGATTTCGGTGCCGGTGGTCTCGCGGATGACCCGGGGACCGGCAAAGCCGACGCGGCTGGAGCGGATGGCAAACTGATAGGGCGAGCAGCCGAGAAAGGAGGCCACCGGTCCGGCGTAGGAATTGTTGTCGTAGACCACCAGGTAGAGGCCACCGGCATCGATATACTCACGCACCGCCATGGTGCACTTGGGCATCTGCACCACGCCGAGGGTGCCCTCCTGGATACGGATGCCGCCGGTGGTGTGAATATAGGCAAGCAAGGGCCGTTTTTTACGCTTGGCCATGAGGCAGGCCTGGACGAACTTCTCTCCTTCTGCCGAACCCACTGTACCGTTGCGGAAATCGGAGTAGAGCATAGTAACGATGATCTTGATGCCGTTGACCATGGCGTGAAAGGTCATGTTCCCAGAAAGCCTGCCGGTTTCATCCTTGGAGCGCTCTAAGCGCTCGGTGAAGCCGGTGTAATTCTGGGGATTGCCGGCGCCGATGCCGACATTGAACTGTCTGATGGTGCCGGGGTCGAAAATGTTTTTAAGGTACCATTTGTATTCCAGGGGAAAATGATGCCCGCAGGTCTCGCAAACCCCGGCAAACTCACCGTAAAGATCGGGAATCCACAAATCCTTGCAGCCGTGCTTGTCGGCATTGGGACAACTGATGGTGCGGTCCTCGTTGGCCAAGGGACTGGTGTAGGTATCGGTCAGCTCAAGGGGGTCGACCCTTGGCGGCTGGCCGTCCGATACCCCCCCGCCGTTGTAGGCGATGAGGCGCTGTGGCTTGTCCTCTTTCTTCTTGCCCCACAAATCGGCGATGGCTTGCAGCGGCTCCTTGAGCCGGCGAATCATCACCGAGCTCTCGCCGGAAACATCGCTCAAGACCTTGCGCACCTGACGCTTGTGGTTCTTCATGACGTCGTAGCGAATGGCGTAGTAAGTCCTCTCCATTTTTAATCTGAGCGAGGTATACATACCCTCCTCGGTGTCGATCTTGCCGACAAAGCCATTGCGGGCCATCGCCAGATATTTTCTCGAGCGCAGTGTCAGCAATTTCTCGATCTCCACCTGGCCGAGATCCCAGGGCAGTTCCAACTGGTGCTCCTCTGAAGCGGGCTGGTGTTTCTTGCGGCGGATCTCGTAGGTGCGCAAGGCGGAAAAGCTCTTGGCGGAGAGCACCACCTTGTCGGTGGCGCGCACTATCTCCGCCCGCAGTTTGGCAAAAAAGGAGAAATCGTCGCGCCGTGCGCCGAGCATAGGCTCGTAGACGATGCGGTCGATGGTGCCCTTTTCGAGATTATCTTTGGCGGTGAGACGCAGGCGGTCGGCACAGACCTCCACCAACTCCCGCGGCACTTTGGCGCCTTCGCGGATCTTGCCCTCAATGGCCGCCGCCCCTTCCGGCGAAATCACCGAATAGTAGCCGTGCGAGGCCATGAGGCGATAATCAGACAGGCCTATGGCCTCGGCGCCGCCGGACCCGCCCTCGGAGATCATCGAGATC
>CAYSON010000193.1:4298-6801 GCA_964432635.1 uncultured Desulfopila sp. | reverse complement strand
GCTGCTACTGTGGGTATGAGATAACGGACGGAGACTCCTGCTGGTGCCCAAACTGTGGACGGCCGATCTGAGACGGACACCACTCCACCCTGGAGGATGGACATGCACCGACTGACGATAATCGAGAGGTACGATGACGCGGGGATGCTCTGTGAGATCCGTGACGGTGGGTGCCAACATGGACGTGCCTGTATCAGTGTCGCCGATGGCCTCGACGAGTGTGAGCACCACATTTCAAAGGGCGCGCACCACTACTGCACGGAGGATTGTGACGATGACAAAAATCACCGCTAATTTGATACTGCTGATTATGGCCTGCACCTGGGCCTACCTGAGCATCACCGAGGGGCTGTTGCAGGCCGTGAGCGATCAGTTTGTCTATCTAGCCCTGGCCCTGGCGAGTGGCGAAGGCCTGGGCCTTATTACTCAACGCTTCGGCGGCAAGTTGGCGAAAAATGATAATCCCAAGACCGCAGATTGAGCCGATCCCGACAAGCGTCTGGTCGCCGCCAAGGTTCAGGTTGACGGCTGACTATATAATAGTGCTGGATGATGGGCTTCCGATCATTCTCCCAAAGGGTTTTGAGACGGATGGAGCCAGCGTTCCACGGTTGTTCTGGTCGGTCCCTGGACTATCCCCGACCGGACAGCTTATCCAGGCCGCACCATTCCACGACGGAGGATACCAGTACGGTTACCTCCTCTCGTTCTATGAACCGGGAAAGCGCACCTATCCCGAGTCTTCTATGGCTCTGAGGGAGCGATATCCCCGCCATTTCGGCGATCTGATTCCGGTCTTTGTCGGTAGAAATCAAGAGTTTTTCGATCAGCTGCTCGCAGGTATCACTATCGATGCCACCGGCCAGCGGGGGATCGCCCTGTTTGCCCGGGCGGCACTGTACCTCTTTGGCGGCATAGCTTGGGGTGAATACCGCAGCAACGGGCCGGCGGCCCACAACACCAACAGTTTATATCTACCTGGCGTCACACTGTCGGGTTTCCAGTTTTAACAGAAAGGGGATCGAAATGACGCATGGTTCAGAGGACTGCCTCAAGTGCGAGGAGCACAAGGCGTGGGAGGAGCGTATGAAAGTTCTTGAAAAAGTACCATCGATGCTCAGTTGGATGAATTACATGAAGGGAGCTCTCGCGGTTATCACGGCGATTATCGTGGTAGCGTTTCCGGTGTTTTACTCGCACATCATGACTATCCGCGCCGAGACGTCGAGGGCGATGGAGAAGCAGGATGAAAATATCAAGTACACCCGCGACTCTCTGACAGCGCAGATCAGTATTATCGGCCAGCATACCGCCACAATCAGCCGAGACGTTGCGGTGTTCGTGGCCAAGTCGGAGTTGCGACAGGACGTAATCGTCTCTGAGATAACGGAGTTGAAGTCGGGCCGGAACAGATGACCAAGAACCAGCCCAACGCCCAGGAGCGCATACCCATGGACCCTGCAACCCTGCGCGGTCACATCCGTTTCACCCTGAAGCTGCTTGGCGGCAAGTTGTGGTCACAGGATGCGGAGGATCTCCTGATGGGAACGGCCGCGCAGGAGAGCCACCTGGGCGCCTCCAGGCGGCAGATCGGCGGCGGGCCAGCTCTCGGCATTTACCAGATCGAGCCGGCGACGGAGCGCAGTTTGTGGAAAGACTACCTCGATTACCGGCCGGCCATGGCTGTCGCAGTGACCAGGGTGTGCGGAGTTCGGGCGCCTGATCCCTGGCACCTCGAGATGAACCTGGCCTACCAGCACATCATGTGCCGATTGAGGTATTTCGCATGGGTCAAGGCGCCGGTGCCGCAGAGCTTGACCGCCCAAGCCGACTACTGGAAGCAGCACTACAACACCGAGGATGGCGCCGGCCGGCCCGAGGAGTATGTGTCGAACTACCGGGCGCTGGTTATGGAAGCGTAGCAAATGCTACACATCTTGTAGCATCCTTGGGCTGTTAAATTTCTGTTAAACCAAAGCAAAACCCCGGCTAAACATGTTCGCTTAGTCGGGGTTTTATGTAATGATTCTGGTGCCTAGAGCGAGAATCGAACTCGCACGCTCACAAGGAGCACGAGATTTTAAGGGTAGAAATACCGCCGTCACGCCATTGATTTCACACCGTTTATTGTTGAGAAAATTTAACACCAGTTAAACGCCTATCCCGAACTTGCCCGTCAACTCATCAATAATCGCGTTACTGCCAAGCGTTGTGTATATTTCAGTCGTGTGGGAAGAGGTGTGCCCCATGGCTATTTGCAGGGTGCGCAAGTTGACCCCGCCCATGGTCGCATGAGTGCCGAAAGCATGTCTTAGCAAATGTGGGTAGATCCTCCTGGTTATTCCCGCCCTGGCCTTGGCAAGGTCGATCATCTTATCTAGGTCGCTCATGACGTGACCCCTGGTAGAAGTCCAGACCAGGCCACTGGGCGGCACCTCGGGCAATCTCTTTTCAAACCACGGCACCAATTCATTTACTACCGGCACGACACGCTGCTTATTCC
>CAYSON010000193.1:0-4265 GCA_964432635.1 uncultured Desulfopila sp. | reverse complement strand
TGCACATCCTCACGGCGCAGTCCTTTTGCCTCACCCGCCCGCAAGCCGCCGAAATAGAGGCAGGCGAAAAACCCGCACCGCGGCCAGATCATCGAATTGATCAGCGCCAACACCTCGGCCCTGGTGGGCACGTCCGGGAGCGGGCTTTTAGTCTTCTTCGCGCCGAACCGGTCAAAGTCAACAATCGTCGCGCAATACCCTTTCTTCTTCGCCCACTTCATTATTCCGCAGAGCGCCGACAGCTCCTTGTTGATTGTCGTCGGCTTTATACCCATGGTGATCCGGTCGTGCTTGTAACTCTCGAGGATCTTCTCCGATACCTCATTGAAGCGCAGCCGGCCAACATACGTTGACCAGCGCCGCAGGGATCGGGTTACGTTGGTCGTGTCGAGGTGCTCGAGTGAGTAGTGCCGGATGTACTCGTCAATTGCGTCTTTGATCGCTGGGAAGAGGGCAGGGTACTTCTTGGACCTCGGGGCCTGCTTGAGGGACACGTCGAGTGCCCGTGCTGCCTCCTCTGTGCCCTCGAAAGCGATAACCTCCTGCTTGCCCCTGTAGCCATCAGGCCGGTGCCGTATCTGCCACCATCCTGGGCCTTTTGTCGGGTGGACGTTGTAGCTCACGCTTCTCTCCGCTCCATTACCGACCTCCTTTCCCCCTCGGCATGATCCTCAAATGGTGCATCGGTTGCCGTGACGATGAGGTATACTTAAAAGCATCATCCGAGCGCAGAAATAAGCCTAAACCTTGTAGGGTTTAACCATGATATAAACATGTTAAATGCCCCCCCCCCCCCCACACACAAGTTTTTTGCAACAAAATTCTTGACGAGGTAATTAAATTATTTGTGACCTCCACCATGGCGCGCACATCCTCATTTCCTTTTTTTGCGCTGGCTACCGCAGATCGTGCGCGCGCCATCGCCTCTTTCATTTCCTTTCGGGCTACTATCATAACGCCAATAACCGTGCTCGATGCGGTGATCGGGAGAGCCTCGCAAAGGGCAACCCACCCAGCGTCATGGTTCATGGAGAACCCGACGTTCTTTCCAGTGTCGTAAACTTCTTCGACACACTCCCGGCAGGGATAAGCATCGTCGTACCTGCAGCAATAGTAGCGGAATACGGTATTGTAGTCGCGCAGATCGGTGGCCCTGGCGTGGCGCAGGGTGCCGAACTTGTCGTTGGCGTAGAGCAATGTCCCGCTCGCGTTAAAGTAGCAGATGGAGTCTGAAACACTCCCGCCCAGGGTGGATATAGCCGGTAGCGGATCAAAGTTGATGAAGTTCAGGTTCATGTCTCCTGCTACGTGATATTGTGCCATATCATCCCCTATTCTAATGCCAGCAGTTCAGCAATGAACCGGCGGCGAATTTTTCGCGTAACGTCTTTCTCGGACAACAGGTCCAGAAGCATTTGATCATCAGTTGCGAGCTGAGAGCCCCGAATACTCATATCTCCGGCAATGATGTGATTTCCGTCCCCAGCCGTTACGTTGCTGATTCTGTGCCTCTTTAAGGCTGCAACCTCTCCGTACTGTATCCCCATAATCTCGCACAACTCCCTCAATATTCTCTTTCCAGGGAGTGCTTTCGCTGACTCCCAATTAAAAACGGCCTGTTGTGTGACCCCGAATCGCTTGCCAAATTCCTCTTGGCTGTCTCCGAGTTCGACCCTTTTGTTAATTATCATTTGTGCAAAGCCGGCGTTGTTCATTTCGTTTCCTCCTATATAGCGCTTAAGACAACAATACTTAACAAATTGTTAATATACAATGACTATTTCAACAATTTGTTAAATTTGTGTTGCAATTGTTTCCACGGCCAAGTAGCTTGGGAAAAACAAGGAGGAATAAGGCATGACCAAACAGGAATTTTCAGCAAAGATATTAGAGTGTTCGTATAACCACTGGCGCTATATCCTCCGGGGGGAGAGAAACCTCGGATACAGCAAGGCTAAAATTGTTTCACAATTGTTTTCAACGCCGGTAGAAATTTGGATTGATGGCACTATGGCAGCCGCGAGGCAAGCGGCTTGGGAAAGTTTCAACCAGCGGGGGCAGAAATGAAAGGCCTGCCTGCAGTACGTCAACGGCATGAGGCGAGGTCGTGACCATGGACACCGGCACCATCCTGCAACGAATCCTTGCCGAGCAATTGGAGATCAAGGCCATGCTCGCCCAGCTTGGCTCCGTCAGATCAGCGCCGACTGTCCAGGACGAGATTGCAGCGTGTCGGGCCCAGAACATCGACATCGCCGCCTACTTCAAAGCCAAGGGCAAGGCGGCTCCGAGGAAGGTTTCAAAAAGGGGAGCATGACGATGAAAAACTTCGCCCTATTCGCCATCGCCTTTCTGACCATGGCCATGGTGCTGCTGGCCGGGGAAGTCAGCAAGATGCGAAAAGATCAGCCTGATTACCAGGCGTACACCCGGCCAAAGGTCAACCTGGAGGAGATGAAATGATCAGCAAACTGCAATGGTTCACGGCCAAGAATGGCAACGCGCAGCCCTTCACGGCCAGCGTTCGCCGGGAGGAGAAGCACTACGGCAAGCCGTTCCCGGTCAAGCGGAGCTGGTTCCGGTCAAACATCACCTATATCATCTTCTTGGTCTCCGGAGTCGGCGCGGTTGTCTGCTTCTGCGCAACCCTCCTGTTGACCTTCTACCTCCTTCCTGCAGCAATAGACACGGAGATCGACCGCCGACTCGCCGCCGTCGAGCAGTCATTGGGGGTGAGCAGATGATGCCAACCAGGATCACCGCAGCGCCGTATCTTGCTGGAACCGGACAGAAGAAAACGAAAACCTGGATCGTGCCTACCGATCAGGGAGAGTTTACCTTGCGTGACCTGTCAGACGAGCTTGGTCTTCCTTACGAGACAATGCGATGCCGGATCTCGGACGAGAAGTGGAAGCGTGAAAAAGTCCTCAAGACCGGGCATATCCAGACCGACAAAAAGGATCGCGAATACCAGCCTGGTTCGTATATCCCCAAGGGTGGTCGGCGACGCGCACCAGAGTCAATCCCTGTCGGCTCTGTCGAGCGCCGCGCTACGTACGATGATTTTCAAGCCCGGCGCAAGGCATTTCTCGAGAAACTGGTGGGTATCGACGCTGAGTATCGCGACTATCTCAAAGCCCATAAGGCAATGTGTCGGTAGGGGGCGCCATGAGAATACTCGCACTTGACCTTGCAACTAAAACCGGCTGGGCCACCAACAGCCCCGAAGCCTCCGGAGTCGATGTGTTCGACGTTCTCCGCGGTGAATCGCCTGGCACGCGTTACCTGCGGTTCGTCGCATGGCTCCGCGAGAAGATCACCATTATCCAGCCCGAGTTGATTGTGTTCGAGAAGGCGCACCACCGCGGCGGGGCGGCAACGGAAATCGCCGCCGGGTTTGCCACACATTTACAGAGTACCTGCGCGGAGATGAATATCGAGCATGCCTCCATCCACACCGCAACAATTAAGAAACACGCCACCGGCAAGGGCAACGCTGGGAAACAAGAAGTCATGGCGGCATATCAGGAGCAGTGGGGAAAGCCACCGATTGACGACAACGAAGCCGACGCCCGGTGGCTGCTGGACTACGCGGTAAAGAGCTACTGAACAACCAACCGCCCCTTGTCGGCCGTCCTGCGGCCCGCATGGACCGGAAGCAACCGGAATCGCCAGAAATGGAGTGGGCAACCTTTATATCAACCAAAGAGAGGGGATCAAGATGGGCGAAACACAGATGGAAGAGTTATTCGACAAGATCGACGCCAAATGCCAGGAGTTTGCTGCACAATCCCGCAAGGCCATCAATGGCAACAAATCTGCCGGCGTCAGGAGCCGCAAGCTGTCCCTGGAAATCACTGCCATGCTGAAGCAGTGGCGAGTGGTCAGCAACCCTGAGAGCGTCAGGGATTAGCCACCAACAACAACAACCAAAAGAGGGGAACATCCATGGAACAAATGACACTGACCGAAGCAATGAATGAAATGACGCAGGCCCTGGCCACACTGGAAGTCGCCAAGGAAGACTGCAAGACGGTGATTGACGCTACCTTTGACGCCTACTCGATAGTCCCGGAAGGGCTGACCAAGGCCGCGGCAAAAGAACTCCTCGCGTCCCGCAAGACCGAGAAAAAGAACCTCATCAAACTCGCCAAGGCCATGATGTTGGGCGAGAAAGACAAGGCCCGCGAGGAAGCAGAGAACATGACCGTACTGATCGATTCTCTCGATTAGGGAAATCACCACCACAATAATTAGGAGATGAA
>CAYSON010000192.1:1160-6850 GCA_964432635.1 uncultured Desulfopila sp. | reverse complement strand
CGCTACACCCCGGTGAACAAGGACACTTTGTGGGATGACCAGCTCGGCTACGGCGCCGGCAGCGGTAGTGAAGCTGTGCTGAAGGTCGTTCCACGAGGCCTTCTTAAAGCGAAATTCATGGGCAAATTGTCGCAGGGCCGAGGTAAAAGCAGGGCGGCCTATTTTTTCACGAAGTTCGTGAAAGAGTAGGGCGCCACGATGATAGCCCACCGCCCGCTTGGCCTCGGCAAGAGGTTGGTAATGGTCGGCGGAAATAAAGGCGTTGAGGGGGATGGCAACTTTGTTGCCGACGTAACTCAAGTATCTGTTGATGGTTTCATGACGATCGGCAACCCCTTCTCCCCGCTCTTCACGGTAGCTGTGGTCGGAAAGAAAGGCGGTTAACCCTTCGCACCAGTTGCCGCCATGGGCGTCGACTTCGACGCCGTTGCCGAACCAGGCGTGGACGATTTCATGTCCGAGCGAAGTGGTTTTGATAAAGGGCAGACGGAGAACGGTGCGGCCGAAAAGACCATAGGTAGGGATGCCGAGACCGGAAGGCAGTCGATTGGCGACGATGGCGTAGTGGCGGTAAGGATAGGGTCCAAGCTCTTGCTCGTAGCGCCTCAAGTACTCAGCACCATGGTGCAGATAGTCCTCGGCGAGGTCGGCATCCTCAGCAAAGAACAGCGAGTACACCATAAGATTTTCAGAGACCTGGCGCTTTTTCACCTGATAGGGTCCGGCAACAAAGTGGATGGCGTTGACCGGTCGCGAGAACTGTGCACTCACCGTGTTGCCGTGGCGCTCCAAGGGAAAGACATCGGCCTCGCTGATGGCGGTAAAATCAGGCGGCAGGTCGGCACGAAGCGAAAACCGCATCGGCTTATCCGCCAGTGGATGCCAGTTGCTGGTGAGGACAATGCCATCACCGCTGATCAGGTTGTCGGGATGGTCATGGAAATGTTTGCTATACACCAGCTCAAGGTTTCTGCGGCTTTCCGCGGGGGGCAGGATGAGGACGTTGCCGAGGTCGGGCAGGTCACTTTTCCGGCCCTGGTCGTCGCTGAGTGTGGCACTGCTCACCTGCAGGTCGGGCAAGGCCAGAGTGAGCCGCTGTCCGGGTGGGATGGCGATTGTTGCCACAGCCTCGACGGTGCCGGGACGGCGTTCCACATCAAAGCTCAGGGTAAGTTGACAATGAGCGGTCTCGCCGCTGGTGGTTGCCGATAACGGAGTGGGCAGCATCGCCACCGCCGGCAAAAGTGCGACAGTGGCAATCAAGAAAAGGCGTAGCATGATGTGGTTACCAAAAGGAGTCTTGTCCCGGGAGTTTGGAGAAATAACCTCATCAGTTAAGGCTCGTAAGTAGGTGGGTCACCGTGCGACTCAATATCTGCTGAGGCGGCGTGCGGCGCAGGCGCCGATAGTCCTCGCGCAGCCGATTGGTGGCCTCAAGGATGTCCTTGCTGATATGACAAATATCCTAGCCGCTCACGTCCAGTGACGCAACGCTTTTAGCAAGGAGGTGGTGATGGCCTCCTCTCCGCGGCGGAGCTGACTGCGGAAAACCATGTTGAAGGCATGGGGGGCCTGAGGTAGGATGCGGCCGGTGACCGGTGCTCGGACTCTTTGCAGCCCGGGGTGAAGTTATGTCGCCTGTGACGGCTTCGGCGAGATAGCGGTTGATTGCAGGCCAGTGCAGAAAAGCGGGAGAAGAGATGGGCATACGTGTAAAAATAGTCGGCATCAATGCGCGGTTTTCCCATTCCGCTCTGGCCCTCTTCTATGTGCGTAACGAGTTGGAAAAACATTGCCCGCAGCTGAGCTGTCGGCTTTATCAATTCACCATCAACGACTCCTTCTACGAGACCCTGTTACGGCTGACCGAGGACAGTCCGCAGTTGATATTGTTTTCAGCGGCGATCTGGAACAGCTCCCAGATAGAGCGTCTTTGTCGTGATGTGCGCCATTGTCTGCCGCGGTGTCGCCTGGTCATCGGCGGGCCCCAGGCGGGGGTGCTGCGGCAACGCCTGGCCGATATACACTGCACCTTCGTGCTCGGCGAGATCGAGGCGGTGGGAGAGATTTTTTTCCGCGATCTGCTCGCTGATCGCCTTGCTCGCTGTTACCGTGGTTCCTTTTTGGGCGAGCACATCGGCGGTTTTTCCTTTCCCTACCGGGATGAGGATTTTGGCGTTTACCTCGCCCACCGTTATATCTATTACGAGAGCTCCAGGGGCTGTCCCTTTTCTTGCAGCTATTGTTTGTCCGCTGCGGAAAGGGGGGTGTATCATAAGGAGGTGGCGGTGGTTCGCGAGGAACTGCGCCGCATCCTTTGCCACCGTCCCAAAGTGGTGCGCTTTATTGATCGCACCTTTAATGACCAGCCCCAGCGAGCTTTGGCCATCTGGCGCTTTCTCGCCGAGGAGGGCTGGGAAACCCTCTTTCATTTCGAGATGGCCCCGGATCGATTCAGCGAGGAGATGTTTTCCTTCCTCGAATCGCTTCCCCCCGGGCGTTTTCAGTTCGAGTTGGGTATCCAGTCCACCAACTCGGAGACTCTGCAGGCGGTCAATCGGCCCACCGATAGCGACAAGGCGCACCTGGCCATGGTTCGCCTGTCGCGGTTGGGCAATATTCACCTCCATCTTGACCTCATCCTTGGTCTTCCCCACGAATCCATTGCCAGCTTTGCCGACTCCTTTCGGCGGGTTTTTGCCATGGAGGCGCACTATATCCAGATGGGCTTATTGAAGCTGTTACCTGAGACACCTATTGCCAAGCGTGTCGAGGAGTACGGCTATGTTGCCTGCCAGGAGCCGCCCTATGCGGTGCTGCAAAACCGCTGGTTGCGCCATGACGAGTTGAGTGAGTTGTATTGGTTTTCGGAGGTGGTCGAAAAGTTCTACAACAATCGCTATTTTCCCACCCTGTGGCGCTACTTGCGACACCTTCGAGAAGACCCCTTTGCCTTTTTCAAAGGCTTGTTAATTATCTGCCAACAGCAGGGGTTTTTTCAACGAGCGGCAACTTAGGTGCTGTTGTGTACCATGTTGGTTGAAACCCTCGCTGGTCGCGACGATCAACATGTGCTGCTTGATGTGCTGCGCTTTGATTGGCTGCGTTGCGGTTTTCGTTTTTTGCCCGACTGTCTCGTCGAGGGCATGGCTGAACCTCCGGAGCGAACGCGGTCGACCCTGTACCAGTCTCTGCCCGAGGTGTGGGTCGATCTCTATGATCGCGCTAACCGCAACCATTTCTTTCGTAAAGCCTTTTTCCTCAGATTGAGTGCGCCGACGATCGAACAAGGGCCCTTGCCGGGCTTACCCGAAGGAGACATTCTCTGCTTCACCCCGCAAAAGGAAGGCGGGCTTTTTGCGCTGCAACGAGTGGTAGGGATCGTCAAAAACGGTGAAATACGCGCAGGGCGCATTTTCCCATGGGAAAACCGTTGACCTGAGCACACTCCGGGCTATAGTAGCGGGTGCTTTTCAACTGTGCGAGAGCTCTACTGTAACAATTTCTTCGAGGAGAACCCGATGCCCCTTTATAAAATCAAAAATATCAACAAAATAGCTGAAGAGGGACTGCGCCTCTTCAACGGTCATTTCACCGTTTCGGCGGAGGAAAGCGCGCCCGACGGTATTGTCTTGCGCAGTTCCAAAATCGATGTCGACGACTATCCAGCGCTGCTTGCGGTGGCCAGGGCCGGTGCCGGCACCAACAATATCAATGTCGACCGGGCCACGGATAAGGGTATCTGCGTCTTCAATACCCCCGGCGCCAATGCCAATGCCGTGGTTGATCTGATCTTTCCGATGATCGGGGTGTGGCGGCGTAAAATCTACCGTGGTATCGAGTTCTGCAAATCTCTGGCGACCATGGATCCGAGCCTGGTCAACGCCGAGGTCGAGGCACAAAAAAGCGCCTTCAAGGGCGAAGAGATTGCCGGCAAGACTCTCGGAGTTATCGGCCTCGGGCAGATTGGGGTGCGGCTCGCCAACGGCGGTGTTTTTCGCCACATGCACGTCAACGGTTTCGACCCGGCGCCAGCCTTGGCCAATATCCATCAATTGTCGCCGGAGGTGCACATCTGTCGAACGGTGCGGGAAGCGGTGGGCGATGCTGATTTCGTTAGCCTTCATCTCCCTCTCAGCGACCGCACCCGTAATTTGGTCAACAAAGAGTTCATCGCCCGCATGAAGAAGGGGGCAATTTTGGTCAATTATTCGCGTGGGCCGATCGTCGAGGAAAAGGCCGTGATCGAGGCCCTCGATCAGGGCTATCTTGAAGCCTACCTGTGTGATTTTCCGACGCCGGAACTGGTCAAACACGATCGCGTGCTGGCCACGCCCCATCTCGGGGCCTCGACTGCGGAGTCCGAAGAGAACTGTGCCACCATGGCGGTCAAGGAGTTGATCAACTTTTTTAAGTACGGCAATGTCGTACACAGCGTCAATTTTCCCAATATCGAATCGACACCCAGCGACAGCATCCATTCCCGCCTGATCGTCATCAATCGTGACGTGCCGGGAATGATCGCTCTGGTTTCAAACATCTTCGGCCATCATCACGTCAATATCGCCAGTTATTTGAACCAGTCCAACGGCAAGATCGGCTATAACATCATTGATGTGGAGTGTCCGATCCCCCCGGCGGTTGTAGAAGAAATCTCCAAAAATGGCGATGTTATCAGAACCAGGGTGATTTCCTTCAAAGGATGAGGCAGTCGCGGCAGGTGGGGCGGGTATAAAATTTGACACCTGCCTTTTCGCGGTTTTTCATGGCCAATTGGCAGGAAGCGGCGGCGGCATGGGGAGATTGTTTAAAAATTTGAACGATGGTGGCGATACCTTGATCGCCAAGAAGCATTGCTGCTATGTCAACCAACTGTAATTTAAAGTTATATTTTTGCTAAAGACAATTGGCACGATATCTGCTTTATCCATTTTGCTTTATCTCTTCTCTCTTTTCTCCTGAGAAAAACCGGACTTCTGCGCGGGGGTCCGGTTTTTCGCTTTTTCCGACTCCGCTACGCTTTTTTTTCCTTTCTCGGCAATGAATGTGGCAGCCGTTCATCAGGTGCTGCTGCACCACTGTAGCGAATACGACCGTAAGAAAATTGTCCTTTTTGCCGAGGAGTGTATCCAAAGATTTCTCGGCTCATCCAGCCTGAGCGGACGCAAGGTCCTGCTCAAGCCGAATCTGATCAGCGCTTCCGGACCGCCCCACGCCGTCACCCATCCCCTTTTCGTGGCCGCTGTTGCCGCAGCCTTTCTTAATTGCGGCGCCCAGGTCCGGCTTGGCGATTCGCCGGCCCTGGGGAGTTGCGCCAGGGTATGCGCCAAGCGGGGCATAGCCGCAGCCATCAAGGGAATGGGGGTTAAGGTCGTCGAATTTACAGCGGTCTCCAGCAGACGCCTGCAATGCGGAGTGGATCTGCCCATCGCCGAGGAAGCGCTCAATTGCGATCTTCTCGTCGGCTTGCCGAAAGTCAAGGCCCATAACCAGATGCTGGTAACGCTGGCTGGAAAAAATCTTTTCGGTGTGGTGAAGGGGGTGCGCAAAGCGATGCTGCATATGTCGCACGGGGAAAATCACCACGATTTTGCAGAGATTCTTTGCGAGTTGCCGCAACTCTTGCCGCCGCAGCTTCATCTTGCCGATGGCATCGTCGCCATGCATGAGTCCGGTCCCCTTGACGGCAG
>CAYSON010000192.1:0-1150 GCA_964432635.1 uncultured Desulfopila sp. | reverse complement strand
CCGATGGCCGCCGCGATTTCTCCGGTGGCCCTTGACACATCGCTGCTGGCGGTTCTCGATCTTTGTCCGCACCGCAGTCCACTGTGGTGGGCGGCCAAGGAGCGGAATCTTTCCGGCTGGGATGTGCGGGATCTCGTCTATCCAGGGATTCGTCCCGACTTCTTTCACGGCTCCGGCTTTCTCGCCCCGCCTCTTCTCGACCCGATTCGTTTCAGCCCCTGGCGGTTTATGCGCGGGTTGTTGCGGCGGGCGCTGCTGCGACTGAGCTCTTTCGCAGCGTGAGCGGCGAGATCTGCTGGGGTAACCAATTTTTCGTCAAGGATTCGTTATGTTTAACTTACAAGGAAAAATCGCTCTCGTCACCGGCGGTTCTCGTGGCATCGGTCGGGCCATCGCTCTGCGTTTGGCCGGATCGGGTGCAGACGTTATTGTCAATTACGTACGCCATCGCAAGGACGCCGAGGAAACCGCTGCGGCGGTGGAAGCGTGTGGTCGCCGCTGTCTCATCATCAAGGCCAACGTCGCCAATAATGATGATGTCGCCACGATGATGCAGGGTATCACGCAAACCTTTGCTCGCCTTGATATCCTCGTCAGTAACGCCGCTTCCGGCGTGCTCAAGCCGGCGCTGGAATTGACTGAGCGCCATTGGAACTGGGCCATGGATATCAACGCCCGGGCCATGCTTACCCTGGTACAGCAAGCCTTGCCGTTGATGAGTCGCGGTGCGCGGATAATGGCGGTGTCGAGTCTTGGTTCGGTGCGGGCCATTGAAAATTATACCACCGTGGGGGCTTCCAAGGCGGCATTGGAGTCGCTCGTTCGTCATCTCGCCGTGGAGTTGGGCCCACGGGGTATCAATGTTAACACCATAAGCGCCGGGGCGGTGGATACCGATGCCCTGAAACACTTTCCCAACCGCGACGAGATTCTCAAGGCGGCGACAGAGCGGACGCCCCTGGGGCGGCTGACCACCCCTGGCGATGTGGCCGACGTTGCCCTTTTTCTCTGCAGCGATCTGGCGGGAATGATCCAGGGTCAGGTGATCACCGTCGATGGCGGCTATGCCATCAGAGGGTGAGGAGTGAGGGGTTAGGGGCGGAGTTTTTTGAGGCCGCTCCGTAGGGCGACGGCGGCGATGAGGAGCGAC
>CAYSON010000191.1:0-6873 GCA_964432635.1 uncultured Desulfopila sp. | reverse complement strand
CTATATCCCCAGCTGGGAGGGACACCGCAGCGAACTGTTCAAGAAATTCCCGCTGCAGCTGTTGTCGCCCCATCCCCGCTTTACCTTCCACTGCCACTATGACAAACACACCGACTGGCTCGACGACATCCCGGTGCATCGCATTAAAAAGGACGGCTATGCCTGGTGGCCGGCGCGCATCAATCCGCTGGACGCCGAGCTCCGTGGCATTAAGAATGGCGATATCGTCAGCTTGCATAACGATCGGGGCAAGGTTCTCTGCATCGCCGTGGTCACCGAACGGGTGCGTCCCGGGGTGATTCACAGTTACGCCTCTTCGGCTAAATACGATCCGCTCGTCCCTGGCAGGGCCGATTCCCCGGACAAGGGAGGTTGTGTCAACATCCTTACCCCGTCGCGAATGGTTTCCCAATACGCCCCGGGAATGACCCCGAATTCTTGCCTTATCGAAATCGAAAAATGGGAGGGCTGATGCCATGTCGACATTCTCCATACTCATAGACATCAAGAAGTGTACCGGCTGTTACAACTGTTTCCTTGCCTGTCGCGACGAATATTGCGGTAACGATTATCCGGGATATTCGGCGGCGCAGCCGATGGAAGGTCAGTCGTGGATGCAGATCCAGGAAGTGGAGCGAGGGCAGTATCCGAAACCCAAGGTCGACTATGTCCCCAAACCGTGCATGCACTGCGTTGATGCCCCGTGCATGGGGGCGGCGGAACCCGGCGCTGTCTACCGGCGCCGCGACGGGGTGGTGCTCATCGATCCGCAAAAGGCCAAGGGCAAGAAAGAAATCGTCACTGCCTGCCCCTATCGGGTGATCTTCTGGAACGAGGCCTTGCAGCTACCGCAGAAATGCACCCTCTGTGCCCATCGTCTCGATGAGGGCGGACAGCTGCCGCGTTGCGTTGAGTCGTGTCCCACTGGGGCCCTGGTATTCGGTGATCTTGACGATCCGACCTCCGAGATCGCAGCACTATCCGCCAAGCAGGCAGCCGAGACGCTTCAACCGGAATTCGCCACCTCGCCGCGCGTAAAATACCTCGGCCTTCCCAAGCGGTTCATCGCCGGCGAGGTGGTCTTCGCCGACAAGAGCGAAGAATGCGCCCAGGGGGTTCGGGTCACTCTTGATGGGGGCGGAGTACAACTGGCGACCGAGACCGATCTCTTTGGCGATTTTGAGTTCGATGGTTTGGCCAAGAATGTCTCCTACAAGCTGCTGGTCTCTGCCCCCGGCTACCAAGAGGTGCAATGTCAGGTGGTAACGCAGAGGGATATGGTTCTGGGAGAAATCGTGCTTGCTCCCAAGTGATTGCCGGGCAGGGGCTGGCGCCATGCGGTGCACCGCTTCAGCCAGCACTGCGCGAGGCCATCGCCGGGCTGGGTGACAAACTTCTGGTAACAACTTTACATAAATGAGGATAATCGATGACAACTGCGCAAATTCTCAGTCGGGCTAGGCAAGAAAAACGAAAGGTGCTCACCGAGATCGAGGCCAAGGTCATCCTCGGCGAGGCTGGAATAACCTGCACCACCACGGTGCTGGCGACCTCCAGGGACAAGGCGGTCTCAATCAGTAAGGAACTCGGCTATCCGGTGGTGCTCAAGGTGAGTTCGGTGGACATCAGTCACAAGAGCGATGCCGGCGGGGTCAAGGTAGGTCTCAAGAATCAGGCGGACGTGGAAGCCGCCTACGACGCCATTATCACATCCTGTCGGGCGTATGACCCCAAGGCGGATATCGAGGGAGTATCAGTGCAGCCCATGGCCAGGCCGGGCACCGAAGTGATCATGGGCATGACCCGCGACAAGAGCTTCGGCCCGGTGGTGATGTTCGGTTTGGGCGGGGTCTTTGTCGAGGTACTCAAGGACGTGGCCTTTCGTATCGTGCCCATCGATGCCAACGATGCTACCGAGATGGTCAACGGCATCCAGGGTAAAAAGCTGCTTGAGGGCTATCGCGGCAAGGAAACCGCCGACAAGGCCAGGCTACAGCAGATGCTGGTGCAGCTCTCCGCTTTCGTCGATACCACTCCCGGAATCGAGGAGATCGACATGAATCCGGTTTTTGCCTACAGCGACGGGGCTATGGTCGTCGACGCCCGCATCATTCTCAGCGAGGAATGAGCAGGCAGGCCCAGAGATCTCACTGCCACCGCCAACACGCTCTCAAAAGGACGGTAACACTATGATGGAACTCTTCTTTAAACCGCGATCTGTAGCCATCGTCGGGGCCAGCGGCGCCCCCGGCAAGCTCGGCTATGTCATTGTCAACAATATCAAGGGCAGCGATTTCGCCGGCGAGGTGTATCCGGTCAATCCCAAAGCCGACGAAATCCTCGGCTACAAGGTCTACCGCTCCATCGCCGAGATCCCCGGTGAGGTTGATTTGGTAATCACCGCCCTGCCCACCCCGAAAATGACGGTAACCACCATCGAGGAGTGTGCACATAAAGGGGTCAAGGCGGTGATCATCGAATCCGCCGGCTTTGCCGAGATGGGCGGCGAGGGTAAGCTCTATCAACAGCAGATCGTCGATATCGCCAAAAAGAACAACATTCGGGTGATGGGACCGAATTGCTCCGGCATCGTCTCCCGTAACATCGTCACCTCCATCTACCCGATGACCAAGAAAGTTCCCCAAGGTAACGTCGTGCTCATCGGCCAATCCGGCCTCCTCGCCGCCGGCATGGCTGCAGACATCGTCGAAAACGAGAGTCTCAACATCAGCAAAGTCTGCTCTATCGGCAACAAGTGCGATGTCAACGAAAATGACCTGCTTGAGTATTTCGGCAATGAACCCGACGTCGAGGTCATCTCCATGTATCTGGAGACTATCAGTGATGGAAGAAATCTCACCAAAATCGCCAAAAAGGTGGCGGCCAAGAAGCCGGTGATCTTCCTCAGCGGCGGTCGCACCGAAGCCGGCGCCAAGGCGGCCATGAGTCATACCGGCAGCATCGCCAGCAACGCCAAAATCGTCGAGGCCGCAGTCAAGCAGACCGGGATGATCATGGCCGACGACTTCACCGAACTAAAAGACTTCGCCAAAGTATTCTCCACCCAGCCGCTGCCCAAGGGCAATCGCGTTGCCGTCATCACCCTGGCCGGCAGCGTCGGTGTCAACGTCTCCGATCTCTGCGCCAGCCATGGCCTGGAACTGCCTAAGCTGACCCCCGAGACCACCGAAAAACTCAAGGACATGTTCGATACCCCGGTGTCCAACCCGGTCGATCTCTATTTCTCGGTGACCAAGATCGGCTTTACCAAGACGCTTGAGACTACCTTCCCCGATGCCTTCCGCGATGCCAACATCGATGCGGCGGTGCTCATTCTCGCCGGCTTCGAATACACCCAGGAGGCGGTGCAGAAGAAGATCGTCCAGCAGATCGTCAAGGAGGTCGGCAAGACGGTGGTGGTGTGCATGATCGTCGGCTACAACAAATACAAGCACGTCATCATGGACGAGATGGGCAAGGAACTGCCGGTGTTTCCGTCGCTCATTTCCGGAGTTAAAGCCCTCAGTAAACTGTGCGAATACGGCATGCGCCGGCAGAAAATTTCAGCCTAAAAGGGGAAAGCACATGGCTTACGAAAACATTATTTTCGAAAAAGAAGACAATATCGCCATCATCACCTTCAATCGCCCCGAGGCGATGAATGCCCTCAATAACCAGACCAGGACCGAATTCCGCCAGGCCATAGGCGACGTTGCCGCCGACGAGACCATCAAAGTGCTGATCCTCACCGGCAGCGGCAAGGCCTTCGTCGCCGGCAGCGACATCAAGGAATTCAACAAGACCACGCCCTACGGTGCCCACAACATCATGCGGTTGGGGGAAATGGTGGAGAAGCTCGAAAAGCCGGTGATCGCTGCGGTCAATGGCTTCTGCCTCGGCGGCGGCTGCGAGATCGCCATGGGCTGTGACATCATCATCGCCTCGGACAAAGCCAAGTTCGGGCAGACCGAGATCAATATCGGCATCATCCCCGGCGGTGGCGGCACGCAGCGTCTGCAACGGCTGGTCGGGGCATGCCGGGCCAAGGAATTGATCTTCACCGGAGACATTATCCGTGCCGAAGAGGCCGATCGTATCGGTTTGGTCAACCGGGTGGTGCCGCTCGAGGAGTTGATGGCCACCGCCAAGGAAATGGCCAAGAAGATCGCCACCAAAAGTGCTGCTGCGCTGAAACTCGCCAAGACCGCGATCAATCGTGGCATGCAGACTGATCTCGAAAGTGGTCTTAAATATGAATACGAACTCTACAGCCTTTCCCTGACCCTGGAGGATAAAGCGGAGGGTGTTAATGCCTTCCTGGAGAAACGGACCCCCACCTTTGTCGGCCGCTGACGGGCCGTCGGATGACCAACGAGACTACAGCAACGAGGAAGAAAACAATGGAAAACATGACAAATAAAGTGGCCCGGATACCGAATCTGGTCGATTGGTCGACCGGCGAAGTGCGATTGATGAGTGCCAAGTGCAACTCCTGCGGCACCTATTTCTTTCCCAGAGAGCACTATCAGCATCGTCCCGGCTGTTCGCGCCAGGGAGTGGAGAATGTGCTCCTGCCTCAAAAAGGTAAGCTGGCGAGTTACACTGTTCAGTATTATCCCTGCCCGGCGCCGTTCAAGACGGAGCAGAAGATCACCCCCTACGGAATCGCCCTGGTGGAGTTTGAAAACGAGAAGATCCAGGTGGCCGGCATCAGCACCAACACCGATCTCAAGACCCTGCAAATGGGAATGGAGATGGAAACCACCCTCCTCGAGATGTTTGTCAACGAGGAGAAACAGCAGGTGGTAACCTGGGCTTTTCAGGCCGTCAAGTAACCGATCACGCAAATACAAACAAGGGATACTACCATGAGAGATGTTTATATTATTGGAACCGGAATACACCCCTGGATGGGTTTTTCTGAGACAGTTTTCGCCGATTTTGCGGCGGTGGCGGTGGATGGTGCTTTGAAGGATGCCAATATTGAATGGCAGAGGATTCAGGCGATCATGGCCGGCATCTTTATCTACGGCGGCAATGCCGGGCACTTGTCCGGCCAGTACCTCGAATCGATTTTCGGCGAGACCGGGGTGCCGGTGGTCAACGTCTACAACGCCTGCGCTACCGGGTCGGCCGCCATCAGGATGGCCTATAACAGCGTCGCCGCCGGCGAGACCGACACCGCCCTGGCCTTTGGTGCCGATGTTTCACCCAAGGGCTTTCTCACCGCCAAATCGGACAACGCCGTGCAGGACCGCGATGTCATCAGGTGGAAGATGGGCGGCATGCCCAACCCCATTTACTGGGCGCTGGAGTGCCGCAAGCGCATGGCCAAATACGGCACTACCGAAGAGGATCTTGCCCTGGTCAAGGTGTTGATGAGCGAGTACGGGGCCAAGAATCCCCTCGCCCGCTTCAAGAAAACCTACACCCTGGAAGAGGTGTTGAAGTCGGTCTATGTCTGTGATCCTTTACGTCTTTACGAGATCTGTCCGGTCAGTACCGGCGGGGCAGCGGTGATTATAACCGCCGATAAGGACTTGATCGCTAAGGCCGACAAGCCGGTGAAGATCAACGCCACCACCATGGGCAGCGCCATCTACGGCGATCCAACCATCCGCATCTCCGCCCTCTCCTGTCCGGCCGTACCCGAGGCGCCGATGCTCAGCGAGAGCTATTCCGCTTCCCGTCAGGCCTATGAAAAGGCGGGCATCGGACCGGAGGACATCGATATTCTCGAGTTACCCGACAACAGCTCCTGGCATTATCTGGTCTATCTTGAAACCTGCGGTTTTTGCAAGGACGGCGAAGCCGACAAGATGCTGCGTGACGGACTGACCAGAATCGGCGGCAAGCTGCCGGTCAACCCCAGCGGCGGCTTCTCCTCCCACGGCGAGGCACTTTCGGCCCAGGCACTGTGGCAGGTGATCGAGTGCGCCAACCAGCTGCGCGGTCGTTGTGGCGACCGTCAGGTCGAGGGCGCCAAGGTGGCTATGGCGCAAACCTATGGCCTGATGGGCAACAGCGGTACTACCATCCTGTCGATCTAGGTTTTGCGGAAGGCTCATCTCTAAGGGAATTCTCGACTCCGTCGGGAATTCCCTTTTTTCTCGGTGCCATCCGAACAGGGGTGGTGTGGGTATCGCCGGATGGAACTGGCGCAAGGCGGAGGGAGTATGGCAGAGCAATGGCAAGAAGAAAATGCGCGGGTGGTGGCCTTGATGGAAAAGGGAGACCTTCCTCAGGCAATCGACTTGGCCACCAAGCTGGTGGCCAAGGTGACCGCCGCGCACGGGGAGAGCAGCCCTCAGCTCGCCCTGTCTCTCCACAACGTCGGGGAATTGTGTCTGATGGCGGGCCGCATCGACGAGGCCCGCGAACCGTTGCGAAGGGCCCTGGCGATATACCACGACCATTGCGGAGCGGAGGCGGTGGAGTCGGTGGAAACTCTGGCTAACCTTGCCGAACTCGATCTTGCCGATGGGAAGCTGCAGGAGGCCGGGGACAAGATGGCGACAATAGCCGCAATTCTCGAGAGCCATCCCGAAACCATCGAGCGGTGGCTGCAGGTCATGCACAACCTGGCGATGGTTCGTGGTGGTCAAGGACAACTGGCGCAGAGCCGGGAGGCTCTCGAAAAAGGCTTGCGCGAAGGGGAGCGGCAGCTTGGCTGCGACCATCCTCACCTCGCCCATTTCTTCCGGGGACTCGGGGAGTTGGATCTGCAGTCCGGCCAGGCGGAGGCCGCCGAGGAGCGTTTGCGGCGGGCCATCGCCATCCTTGAGAAAAGCGAGGGTCCGGAGACGCCGGAGTTTGCAACCTGCCTCGGCCGTCTTGCCGAGGCTTTCCTCCTGCGCGGGCATGTCACTGCCG
>CAYSON010000190.1:0-6897 GCA_964432635.1 uncultured Desulfopila sp. | reverse complement strand
CTCGAGCGCTGGCAGGCCATAGCCGGACCGGCCTGGCCCAAAGTGGTCCATGTGCTCAACCGTGGCGGCCGTTTCGGCAGCCAGGCCTCGACCTACAAGGACGATCATGTTGCCAACAAATACGGCAAGCTGGTCAGCCTCTACCAGGAAAAGACCGCCGGTTGCAAGGACGCCTTCACCGGCAAGTCCTTCCATGGCATGGCCCGCTTCGTGCCCATCGCCGACACCCTGGGCCGTGACACCAAGGAACTGGCCAAGGGCTATCCCCTTCACCTCATCACCCAGCGCGATATCCTCCACACCAAGGCGCGCACCATCACCATGCCCTACCTGACCGACCTGATGCCGGAAAACGGTGTCATCATGCACAGCAGCGATGCCAAGAGGGTTGGGGTCAAGACCGGCGATCTGGTCAAGGTGGTTTCGGCTACCAATCCGGAAGGTGTCTGGGATCTCAAGAAGGGGCGCAAGAAGCCGATGGTCGGCAAGGTGGTGGTCACCGAGACCATCAGGCCCGGTGTAATCACCTTTACCCTCGGCCACGGCCACTGGAGCTCTGGCGCGGAGGATGTCACTATCGACGGCAAGATCCTCGCCGCCGATGTCCGCCGTGCCGCTGGCATCCACGCCAACGCGGCGATGTGGATCGATCCTTACCTGAAGAATACCTGCATGATCGACACGGTCGGCGGCAGCGTCTCCTTCTATGACACCATGGTCGAGGTGGTTCGCGTCTAAGCTGCAACCTTGCCGCACAGAGAAGATTCCCGCGGAGCCTTGTGTGCTCCGCGGGAACATGCTTTATCCCTCCCCAACACCTACCGACGCCACCATCGCCAACGAGAAATGCCTTTCCTGTCACGGGCCGATGGCGCAATTGGCGAAAAAGTCGGAGCCGGCAGAGTTCAAGGACCGTAACCCCCACCAATCACATCTCGGCGAGATTGAATGCACCGTCTGCCACAAGGCCCATGGCGAACCACAGGTTTATTGCCTCGGGTGTCACCAGAAGTTTGTCATGCACATCCCTGGAGGGGGACGAGCCAAGGGAGTAAAATGATGGGGTCTCCAAGGGATGTTGGGTGAGGAATCAGTTAGAGTTTTTTGGCAGGGCGACTGCTCTCAGGTGCTCGGCCCCTCTTTCAAGGTGGCGGCAATCATCGCCGCCACCTTTTCCGCTTCATCTTCGGATATGCTGTTGTCGTGGCTCATAACGAGGGCCAACTTTTCGCCGCTCTTCAAGGTCAACAGGTGGATCTCCAGGCTTCTGGGCTGGGAAATGGTGGCGACATGCTTTTCGCCCAGGTATTTTTTACCCAAAAATATCCGCTCCACCGTGGTGGCGGCTGGGCCGCTCACCGCGAAAAAGGTGGTCTTGAGATAATCGAGAATGTCTTTGTCGTTGTTGGCGAAGGCCTCCTGCATCTCCTTGGCCACGGAGACCAGGGTGATTTCCATGGCTGGGGACGACAGCGATACCGCATCGATACCGATATCCATGGGTGGCGACAGGGCCATGGGGGTCTGGAAGGTTACCTTTCCCCAGGCGTTGGCAAAGGCCTCAGCCGCCGCAAGCGATGACGGGAACAGCCCAAAGACGCACAATAGAGGTAAAACAAACAACGGCATGAGTTTCTTCATATACGGCCTCCGCATCAAGGTATGTAACAGGACGATGGGGCAGATTAGCCGACAATTGCCTCATTGGCCATAGCCATTTTCCCCTTGCACTTTTCTCGGTAGACTTTTTCTTTACCAGCTTGCCACAAAACATGGGTCGCTTGAGCGGTAGCCTGCAGCAGCCTTTTTCGGTGGCTTTACCCAAGTCTTCGCGCTGTCACCATATACACCGGATCTGCTTGCGGCAGGGGGTGGGGATCGTGGTCTGGGCGCGGATAGCCGCGTACCGAGAGTGTGGCTATGTCGTTGAAACTCTGGGTGGCATCAAGCAACTCCACCACCAGGCCAAGGCGCTCGAACTCATGCAACTGTCGCCACAGGGCGATGGCCTTTCCGGCGAACCAGCGATTGGAAAAGGCGATGGCGGCCACTCCTCCCGGGCGTAAGATCCTCGCCATTTCGCGGCAGAGAAGATTCGGATCCACTGCATATTCGATGGCAGCGGTGTTGATCACCGCATCGAAGGAGGCGTCGGCGAAGGGCAATGTTAATTGTTGGTTGAGGTCGTGAACAACGATGCAGTCGGCGCGCTGGTTTTTACTGAGTTCCTCTTCGTTCATTCCTAAAACCGTCAAGGAACGGATTGCTGTCTCTTGGGAGAGGTGGGAATCCCAACTGCCCATGAGATCGAGAACGTCTCCGCCGGCGATCAGCAGGCGGTGGTGCTCGGCGCTGATCTGCGCCAGGGCGCAATCGTCAAAGGGCTGCACCAGTCGCGGCATGTCGTAGAAGAGGGTGTCGGGGCCTTCGTCCTCACGCCGGAAGGGTTGGCCGTGGAAAAAGGCGGTGGCCCCGTGCGCCGACCGTTCCTGCATGCCCGGACCATCGTTGCTGACGGGCTCCAGCCATGCCTCACAGCGCCCGCCTCGTTCAACCTGGAGGGAGTTGATGGCGAGGATGGTGGCGGAGAGGGTTAATTCCCGGCCGGCCAGGGGATGATTGAGATCAAAGAGCAGTTCGCCTCCCTGTTCACCAAGAAAGCGACAGGGGGCGGTGGAGACGTCGTACACTCCCGGCACCTGATGCAGGGAGCATTGGGGATAGAAACGGCCGAATAGGGGACCATACTCCTCCCGGCGGTGAACGGCCGGCGGTGCGAATTGTAGCGGATTGATCCCGCGCACGAGTCGCTGGTTGAACGGAGCGAAAAACTCGCCGGGGGTAATGACCGTGCGCACCGTCTCGCCCACCTCCTTGCCCAGCAGCTGCTCGGCCAGGTTACCGGGAAAGAGGTCCCGCCAGACACTGACCTTTTCGGCATACAGCCGTTCCTCGTGCCAGGCACGGTCGCCGCGCCAAGCAAGCATAAATTCAACGGTCAATCGTGATTTTTTATCGACTTTTGTCATACCCCTCCTCCTCGACTGATTCTGGCATTTGTTTTCGACTCACCAGGACTTCCTTTCACCATAAACGGCATTGCTCTCCAGGCAATGGGAGGGTTTTAGGAGTTCTCTTCGAGCAAAAACTCCTTGTTGGCGAGCGAGACCCCCTGCCGGACAGGTTGGAAAGGGGCGCGGATAAGTTCAGTAACTCTATGATTTTAATAACATAAGGGGGATTATCTGAGGCCTCCACGGGGAGGAAATCTCTTGTCGAAGTGTATACCAGCAAGTAGGATAGGTCACTCCTCGTCACCTTACCCTGAATCCTCATAGTTCCCCGAGAGCTCCAATGGGAATTGCCGCCGATATCGTTATCCTCATCGTGGTCGCCTTTTTCTGCGGCCTCCTCATGCAGCGGCTGCGTCAGCCCCTGATTCTTGGTTACATCCTCGCCGGGGTTATCCTCGGCCCCCATACCGGCGGCCTGACCCTCACCGAGATCCACGATATCGAATTGCTCGCCGAGATCGGCGTCGCCCTGCTGCTTTTCGCCCTGGGCCTGGAGTTTTCCATCAAGGATCTCAAGCCGGTCAAATATATCGCCCTGATCGGCACCCCACTGCAGATCCTCCTCACCATCGCCCTGGGAATGGCCATCGGCTCTCTTTTTTTTTTTTTTTGGCGGGTCTCGCTGTGGTTTGGCGCCCTGATCAGCCTCTCCTCGACCATGGTCATTCTCAAGACCCTGATGAACCAGGGCTGGCTCGGCACCCTGTCGAGCAAGGTGATGATCGGCATGCTCATCGTTCAAGATCTGGCGGTGGTGCCGATGATGATCATCCTGCCGCAGCTCAACGATCCGGCGGCGGGTCTGGGGATCCTGGGAATAGCCGCACTCAAGGCGGTTCTGTTTCTTGCGGCCATGTTTTTTCTCGGCAACCGGCTGCTGCCGATCCTTCTGCGCCATATTGCCAGGATCGGCTCCCGCGAACTGTTCCTCCTCGCCATCACCGCCATCGGCCTCGGCGTCGGCTATGCTACTTACCGGGTGGGCCTGAGCTTTGCCCTCGGCGCCTTTGTCGCCGGGATGGTGTTGAGTGAATCCGATTATGGCCACCAGGCCTTAAGCGACATCATCCCCCTGCGCGACCTCTTCGGTCTGCTCTTTTTTGCCTCGGTGGGAATGCTGCTTGACCCCCTCTTCCTCGTTGAAAACGTCGGCCAGGTGCTTCTCCTCCTGGTGGTGGTCAGTCTCGGCAAGGCGGGGATCTTCGCGGTCATCGCCAGGCTCTTTCGCTACGGCAACGTCGTGCCCCTGGCGGTCGGCCTCGGGCTCTTTCAGGTCGGTGGATTCTCCTTTGTCCTCGCCCGCGTCGGGGTGTCGACCGGGTCGGTGGATACCGCGTTCTATAATCTCATCCTGACCACGGCGGTGCTCTCCATGGTGCTTACCCCGATCATTTCCGGGCAGACTGGCCGGCTCTACGCCATCAAGAAAAAGTTCTTCCGTCACGAACCGCTGGAATCGATCAATTTCACCGCCGACGCCCTGCGCGACCACGTGGTCATCGCCGGAGGTGGCCGCGTCGGTTTTCAGGTGGCCTCGGTTCTGAATAAGCTCGGGACTGCCTTTGTCATCGTCGAACTCGACCAGAACCGGGTTGAGGAGGCGCGGGCGGCCGGTTACCCGGTGGTTTACGGCGACGGCAGCCACGAGGTGGTGCAGGAGGCCCTGGCCATGGACAAGGCCTCGCTGCTGGTGGTGACCACCCCCGGTATCGTCGTCGCCCAGGCCATCATCCGTCGGGCACGGGAGGTCAATACGGCGATCAAGGTGGTGGCAAGATTGGCCGATCCCGCTTTTCTGGAGGTGTTCAAGGAACTGCGGGTCAGTGATCTGGTCTATCCCGAATTCGAGGCCGGCCTCGAGATCACCCGTCAGGCCCTGTTGCATCTCGCCGTTCCCGCACCGGAAATCGAACGACAGACCGAGGGCATGCGCCACCAGTTGCTACTGCCCGGGTTGGCCAGCGGCGAGGATTACCGGACGCTCGGCAAGATGCGGGCGGTGTCGCATTCCTTTGATCTGCGCTGGTTCCATCTCCCCGCCGGCAACCCCCTGATCGGCAAGAGCATCGGCCAGGCGGAGATCCGCAAGACCACCGGGGCCGCGGTGGTTGGGGTGCTGCGCCGGGATGAGCTCCTGCCCAACCCCGATGCCGCTCTGGTCTTCGAGGTCTCCGACCTGGTGGCGATTATCGGCTCCGAGGAGGCACGCGGTCGATTCGAGTCAATGATAGACGTTAGGGGCGGGGATGAAGTTGCGCTCTCGCCGGAAGCGGTCTAAGAGTTGCCATGACCTCGCCGTTGCTGTGATGGTGGCGTATCGGGGTCGGCAAGGTTTTGATAGAAGCAGGAGGAGGCGATGAGTTCGCTGTTGTTGAGTGTCGATCTTGAGGATGTGCGCGACTGGGTGGAGGACGGTTATCGCTACCGCGAGGCAGTGGAGGAAAACACCGCCCTCTATCTCAGCCACTTTCGCCAGTGGGGGGTCAAGGCCACCTTTTTCGTGGTCGGCGAGGTGGCGCGGCGCTATCCCCGGCTGATTTGCGACATCGTCGACGCCGGCCACGAGCTTGCCTGCCACGGGGATGTGCATCTGCAACTCGATAAGCTTACCCCGCGGGAATTTCGCGCCGATATGGAGCGCAACCGAGACGCCCTCGAGGATGCCGGCGGCAGGGGTGTTGTCGGCTTTCCCGCCCCGACCTTTTCCCTCACCAAAACCACCGCCTGGGCCCACGAGATTCTTGCCGATCTCGGTTTCACCTATTCCAGCTCGGTGTTGCCCGCCGCCAATCCCCTCTATGGCTGGCCGGAGTTCGGCCGTGCGGCGCGGCGGGTTGCCGGCGGGCTGTGGGAGCTGCCGGTAACGCTCTATCGCTTGCCCTTTCTTTCCGTGCCCATGGCCGGGGGCGTCTACTTTCGGGTGCTTCCCTTTATCCTCAGCCGTTGGGGGATCGGCCAAAGCATCGCCCAGGGCGAAGCGGTGGTCACCTACTTTCACCCCTACGACATCGACATCAAGCAGGAGCGTTTCATGCACCCCGACCTTGGCGGTAAGCGCCATCTCAACCTGCTGATGTATATCGGTCGTGCCAAGCTGTTGCAGCGGCTGGAAATCCTCCACCGCCAGCACCCCTTCCAGGCCTGTGGCGACTACGTCAACGCTCTGACGGCGGCTTCGACTGGCCGAGATTGAGGTTCTTGCGGATCAATGCCAGCTGTTCGGCGAGCAGGCCAAGAAAGAAGAGGATGAGGCCGGTGACGAAGAGAAACAGGGTACCCACCGATACTCCTTCGCCGCGAAACAGGATGGGCAGGCCCCACACGGCACTGAACAGAAAAAAGAACATGGCCGGGGGGAAAAAAAGGCGCATCGGGTCGAACATCGTCGCCACGTGAATGATTTCAAGCACAGTGTCGAAGGCGGTCTTGATGCTGATGGTCGACTCGCCGGTGGTGCGGGGAGCGACGGTGATCGGGTGCTCCAGCACCAGATGGCGTTGGTTGAGAAAGATCAGGGTGATGATGTCGCTCAAGGCCATGTTGTCAGGGCAGAGCGGCAGATAGCGCTGAACCAGCTCGGTGTTGTAGATCTTCATACCCGAATTGAGGTCGTAAATCGGCACCGGCATGAGCATCTTGGCAATGCTGCGAATGAGCATCTTCCCGGTTTTACGGTACATGCTCTCCTTGTGCCGGCTGCGGTTGCCGATGATCATGTCGGCGTCGGTGCGCTGCAGCTCGCGGTAGAGGGCGGTGACGTCCTCGAGACGGTGCTGGCCGTCGGCGTCGATGGTGATCACCAGCTTGGTGGTGGTCACCTTGA
>CAYSON010000189.1:3069-6923 GCA_964432635.1 uncultured Desulfopila sp. | reverse complement strand
GATCAAGCCTGGTTCAACAGTCATCGATGTCGGTGTCAACCGTGTCGGCATGAACAAAGAAACTGGCAAGGCTATCCTCAAAGGCGATGTCGATTTTGAGAAAGCCAAAGAAATCGCCGGGAAAATCACCCCGGTGCCTGGTGGTGTCGGCCCAATGACCATCACCATGCTGATGAAAAACACCCTCGCCTCCGCCAAGAAGACCTACGGGCTGTAAACTCTTTACAGTCGCGGAGCTATTCGAAAAAGCAAAAGGGCGGCGGAATCAATCCTCGATTCCGCCGCCCTTTGTCTTTCCTCACGGCAACCACCCTTGGGGTAGGTCAATCAGTGGTGATGGTGATCGCCCCCATGGTGATGGTGATGATGATCGCCATCATGGTCGTGGTCATGCTTTGCCCCACTCATGTCATGCAAGGCGTGATGCAGTTGCTCATTGACCGAGGTCATCAGGGCCACCGTTTTCTCGAGGCGGTCGGCCACCGCCCCCTGCCCTTCGTGACGCATGACCTCACGCCACTTTTCGAACTCGTCCATGTGCCCTTTGTTGTGTTCAATCCAGTGCTGCAGCATGATCCGCAGCTTTTCCACATTGTTCATCGTTGCTCCTGGGATACAGCCATGGTGTTCGACCTTTTCAGGTCAGGTTATAGAGATACACCTTGCCGGCAGCGAAATCGATAGAGCGAATCGCCGTCTTCGGCCACGACGTAGTGCCTTCAAAGAGGGTGGTGATGCGTAACCCTTCTTCGGCCACCTCAAGCTTGGTGACATTTTCCAACAACAATTCCTCGCCGCCGTCTTTTTCCAACACGGCATTGGTCTGGCACATAATTTCAGCTCCTGTGCTGGTTGCTACTGATCAGTCAACCACCGGTCGGGGGTAGAGGCCAGACCGCTCGATGATCTCCGGCACCTTCTCCTCCCACTCGATGGCCATGACATGAAAGCCGGCCACCCCTTTGACCTCTTTGAGGCGCTGTATGGCTTCCACCGCGATGGTGATCCCCTCCTCCGCCTGCTTTTCCTTGGCAACCCCGCTCAAACGCTTGATCAACTCTTCGGGAACATCCATACCCGGGACCGCCCGCGCCATATACTTGGCCATACCCACAGAGCGCATCGGGGTGATTCCCGCCATGATGTAGACTTTCTCGTGGAGGCCGCGCTCCACCACTCCCTTCATCCACAACTCGAATTTGTCCAGATTGTAGACGCACTGGGTCTGGATGAATTCGGCGCCGCAGGCAATCTTCTTGGCCAGGCGTGGCACGCGGATCTTAAAAGGGTCGGCAAAGGGATTGGCAGCGGCACCAACGTAGAGATTGGGCGGCAGCTTGATCTCGTCGCCGCTGAGAAACTTGCCCTCGTCGCGCATGTGGCGAACCGTCTGGATCAGCTGCATGGAATCAAGATCAAAGACGTTCTGGGCCTTGGGGTGATCGCCGAAACTCTGATGGTCACCGGAAAGACAGAGTATATTATTGATGCCGAAGGAGGCAGCGCCGAGGATGTCGGCCTGCATGGCAATACGGTTGCGGTCACGACAGACCATCTGCAGCACTGGCTCCAAACCCTGAAGTTTCAAGTGGATGCAGGCGGCAAGACTGCACAGCCTACTCACCGAAGTTTGGTTATCGGTGATGTTGATGGCATCGACATGATTCTTGATGAGGTTGCCCTTGGTGATGATATGGGAAGGATCGCTGCTCCGCGGAGGACCGCACTCGCTGGTAACCGCCATCGCTCCGCTCTTGAATACCTTCTCCAGTTTGCTCTTGGTTTTCATCTCCACCATTAGAAGCCCTCCAACTTAAAGGATCGGGGTCCACCGGCGCGATCCTTCGACCAGTCCTTGATAGGGGTTATTTTCTCGTAATCGTCCAACTTGCCGAGCGCCTCGAGACGATCGATCACCAACTGCCAAGCGCAGTCGAGTTCCTTGGAAATCTCACACTTGCCCTTTGAAGAGCCGCCGCAAGGACCGTTGAAGAGCCGCTTGCAGCAACGGGTTACCGGACAGATTCCTCCGGTCAGCCCAAGGATACAATCGCCACAGGCCTGACATTTCTCGGTGAAGTGCCAATCGGTTTGGACATCGCCGAGAAAAGTGGTGTTGAGGGCCGGGTACACCGGAACTTTCATATATTTCTCGGCAAGAAACTGCACGCCGATGCCGCACGCCAAACTGAGCACCGCCTCCGAACCTTCGAGCATATCCTTGGCCGATTCAAAGAAGGGGTGTTCACACTGCCGCTCGATACCGCCATTGATGATCTCGATTTCCACTCCTTCCTGAGTGGCCCGCATGCGCAGCAGGGATGCAAGGATCTCCGCCTCTTTGTTCCCACCCTGGTGGCAGACGGCGACACAGGTATTGCACCCGAATACGGTGAGTTGCCTGTGGTCCTTGACCATCGCCCATATTTCGTCAAACGGTTTCTGCTGTCCTACTATCATAGCCTCTCCACTCCTCCATCAGTAAAACGATCGTTTCGCCCTGGGATTTCAAGCGGCCTGTGGTTCCTGTTCCGTCGACTTCTTGTTTCTTTTCAGCGCAAACCAGATGGGCGAAGGACCCAGCGCAATAATATTGTTGGTGAATTCGGTGCAAATCTCGGCCCATCGCGGACCCTGGGCGGCGGAGAGATTATAAAAGGCCAGCCGGGTCGGGTCTATACCAAGCATGAGCAACAGACCGCGGACCTTGTTCACCCTCTTGACGGCATTAAGATTTCCTTCCAGGAAATGGCATTGCCCCTCAAGTCAGCCGGCGGCGAAGACCCCGTCGATCCCCCGCTCAAAGGCACGAAGGATGTAGGCATGGTCGAGTTTGCCGGTGCAGGGCAAACGCACCACCTTGACATTCGACGGATAGGACAGGCGCATCACCCCGGCCAGGTCGGCGGCGGCGAAGGCGCAGTAATGACAGGCGAAAGCAATGATATTCGCCTTCCAGTCGGCAGGAATCTCCTGATGTTTTTCCGGACTTTTCGGTTCTACAATTTTTTCTGCGTCAATCCCCATCATCCGTTCCTTCTTGTTGATGTGACTCTGTAAAGAATTGCCATCCCCAAACTCCGTAATTTCAACCGCCCTCCCCCAGCGATTCTAGGGCAGCGGCGTGACCGAATCGATCATGGCCAGCAGCTGATCATCGCGGAAATAATTGACCTGATAGGCCTTTGCCGGACAAACCCCGGCACAAATGCCGCAACCGGTACACTTGACTTCGTTGTGGCTGACCCGGCCGTCGCTGTCAATAAAGGGCGCCCCGAAGGGACACTTCTTGACGCAGGCCAAGCAGGACATGCAGATGTCTCGATTGTGCTTGGAAATGACCCCGGAGACGGTGAGACTTTCGTGGGAGAGCAGCGCTCCGGTACGCCCGGCACCGGCCAGAGCCTGGCTGATGGTTTCCTCAAGATTCTTCGGAGCGTGGGCCAATCCAGCCAGGAAGAACCCTTCACTGGGAAAATCCACCGGACGCAACTTGACATGAGCCTCGAGGAGAAAACCCTCGATATTGCACGTGAGTTTGAATCTTTTGGCGAATTCATCGTAGTCGGGCTGCGGCCGAAGCCCGGTGGAGAGCACCAGGTGATCAGCATCAACCGCCATCTCCAGCCCCAGGACCTTGGAGGCGAAGGTTACCCGCACCTTGTCGCCGAGCGCTTCAACCTTGGGTTTGTCGTCGGGGGTATAGAGAAAGAACAGCACCCCGAGGTCGCGGGCCTTTTTGTAATAATCTTCTTTGAGACCGTAGGCGCGCATGTCGCGGTAGATGACGACGACCCTTGCCTGCGGCGCCTGCTCCTTGATGGCGATGCTGTTCTTCAGGGCGTCTTGGCAGC
>CAYSON010000189.1:0-3059 GCA_964432635.1 uncultured Desulfopila sp. | reverse complement strand
GATCATCGCATAGGTCTTTTCATTGCGGGGCCCCTCTGCGGCGAGCAGATCCTCAAGTTCTCGCTGAGTGATGATGCGCTCCGACTGCTGATAGCCGTACTCCTCGGGTTGGTACTCGACACCGCCGCTGGCAATAAGCATGGCGCCATGTTGCACCGTCTCCTTGTTGGCCAGGGTGGTGACGAAGTTGCCGACAAAGCCGTCGACCTTGTCGACCGTGGTGCCGAGATGCAGGGTGATGCGCGATGATTCCTTGACCTTGGCGATGGTCTCGGCGAGAAAGATCTGCACGTCGTCGCCCTCGAGATTGCGCCGCACCTTGGTCAGGAGACCTCCCAGGGTCTCAGCCCGCTCCACCAGGTGCACGCCGTAGCCCTGGTCGACCAGGGACAGAGCGGCAGTCATCCCGGCAATGCCGCCACCAATGATCAAGGCGTTGTGATCGACCCCCACCGAGGCTGAAGTCACCGGCAGCAAGCGCTTGGTCTTGGCAATGGTCATGTTGACGATCTCGATCGCCTTCCTGGTGGCGTTGTCGTTATCGTGCATGTGGCACCAGGAGCACTGTTCGCGGATGTCGGCGAGTTCAAAAAGGAATCTGTTGAGACCGACCTCGCGAATGGTGTCCTGAAAGAGCGGCGAATGGGTGCGCGGGGTACAGGAGGCAACCACCACCCGATTCAAGCCTTTTTCTTTGATGAGATCGCGAATCTTCTGCTGGCCGTCAGGGGCGCAGGCGTAGATGATGGTCTCGGTATGAACCACTCCAGGTTCATGGCTGGCCACCTCAGCCACCTTCTTGACGTCGACGGTGCCGGCGATGTTGGTGCCACAGTGGCAGACAATCACCCCGACCCGCGACTCTTCCTCTGAGATGTCGCGCTCATCCGGCAAAACCACCTTGGTCACCTCGGTGCCGCGCTTTTCGCCGAGCAGGGCCATGACCCTGGCAGCGGCGCCACTGCCCTGGATAACCGTCTCGGGAATATCCTTGGGACCCTGATAGGTGCCGGCAACAAAAATTCCCGGTCGCGAGGTGGCCACCGGGGTCAATTTCGAGGTCTTGGCGAATCCGTATGTGTCAGTATCTATTGAAAATATCTTGGAGAATTCGGCAGCGTCATCACGCGGCTCAAAGCCGATCGACAACACCACCATGTCGAATTCCTCGCGCACGGTACAACCATCCTCGCCCACCGAATGCACCAGTAGGTTGCCGGTGGCCGGATCTTCGTCGACCTGGGAGATCATCGCCCGCTTGTAAATCACCCCGGCGTCGTTTTTGGCCTTCTCTATATACTTGTCGAAGTCCTTGCCGAAGGCACGCAACTCCATGTAGAACACCGTCGACTGTAAATCCTTGTCATGCTCCTTGGCGATGATCGACTGTTTTGCCGCATACATGCAACACACCGAGGAGCACCAGGGGTTGGCGTTATGGGCGTTACGCGACCCGACGCACTGTACCCAGGCCAAACGCTTGGGGTGACCGCCATCGGAGGGTCTGGTGACCACACCGCTGAAGGGGCCGGAAGCGGAAAGGAGGCGCTCGAATTGCAGCGAGGTGACGACGTTTTTGTACTTGCCGAAACCGAATTCCTGGCGGATCTCCGGCTGGTAGGTTTTCAGCCCCGGAGTGAGGACGATGGAGCCGACACGAATTTCTTCCTCCCGATCGCGATCCTCAAAATTGATGGCCTTGGCCTGGCACACCTTCTCGCATTTACGGCAGACATTTTTGGTGAGGTAGAGGCAGCGTTGCGGATCGATGGCCCGGGTATTGGGCACCGCCTGGGGAAAGAGGGAGTAGATGGCTTTGCGCTTATCAAGGCCCTGATTGAAGTAGTTGGCGACTTTGGTGGGACATTCCGGCTCGCACTCACCGCAGCCGGTGCAGCGATCCGCATCAACATAGCGCGCCTTGTGCTGCAGCACCACGGTGAAGTTGCCCTCTTCCCCATCGACCCGTAGCACCCGCGCCATGGTGTGCATCCTGATGTTGGCGTGGCGAGCCGATTCGACCATGCGCGGGGAAATCATACACATGGCGCAATCGCCGGTGGGGAAGGTCTTGTCCAACCGCGCCATGGTCCCGCCGATGGAGGACTCGTCGTTGATCATGTGGACCAATAGCCCACTGTTGGCAAGATCCAAGGATGCCTGCATCCCGCCGATACCTGAACCAACAACCAATACTGCGCCTATCCTGTCCTTTTTCTCCTGTTGCGGGGTAATCCTCGTCACTGCAGTAACCTCCATGCGCTGGGCCTTGATGTGGACCTGGGGCTTGCTCGACGATCGCAGGCGCTGCAGGAAGGCAGGCATCAAAGCGGTAGGATGAAACAATGCATCGGTAAAGGACTCGATTCGGTGGCATTATAATAGATATCCGCTGTTATCATAGCTTTTTTTTGTATAAGCGGCGCTTTCCTGAGGGAGGTGATGGTCACCTAGAAGCCGTGCTGGGTGGCGAGTTTTTCGAGCATTCTGACCATGCCGGTGACCAGGGAAAACAGCATGTCGGAACCGAGATTATCTCCGGCGCTACTGTCGAAATAGATGTTGAGGCAGGAAGCCAGCCCCTCCTCAGCCTTGCGGTAACAGATCATCACCGGCACCAGGGGCAAGGGGCGCAGCACCACCGAGATATCGGCCTGAAACTGTCTCTCCACCTCACTGCCATCGAACATATGAAGGATGTCGTCGAAAAAGTCGGGAAACCGATCGGCCAGCTGTTGCAGCACCTCTTCGCCCCTTCGCTGAAAGAGGGCGTACTTCTCTTTGCCCCCGGGCAGTTCCCGATACGACATCCATGAGCCGGAAAGCGCCCGTCCCCGACAGTGCAACACATAGTGCAGCACCGGGAGGACAACCCACGGCAAAACATGGAGATCGGTGATAAAAGAGCCGTCTGGTCTCAGGCCAAACGGCTTGCCGAGAATAGTGATGCGGAGTACATCACCGCTTGTCTCGCCACCGATACGCGCCGCCACCCCGGCAAAGGAAAGCCGGCCGCCCTCCTTTTTCATCCCATCGCTAACAAGTTGCAGTTCATCGAC
>CAYSON010000188.1:4507-6945 GCA_964432635.1 uncultured Desulfopila sp. | reverse complement strand
GATGATTGACTATGAGGATATGGCCAAGTTGTTCAACTGGGAAGCCTGCTGGGAGTTCAAGAAGCGGGCCATCAACCCGGAGCGTCCGGATACCCGCGGCACCGCCCAGAACCCCGATATTTACTTCCAGAATCGTGAGGCGGGGAATACGTACTACCTCGCCACCCCGGCGATTGTCAGCCGCTGCATGGAGAAAGTGGGCAAGTTGACCGGTCGCAACTACAAGCTCTTCGATTACATTGGCGACCCTGAGGCGGATCGGGTGATTATCGCCATGGGCTCCGGCAACGAGGCCATCGAGGAGACGATCAACGTCCTTCGCGCCCGTGGCGAAAAAGTCGGTGCGGTCAAAGTTCGTCTCTATCGCCCCTTCTCCATCGACGATTTTATCGCCGCTGTGCCGGCCACCACCAAAGTGGTTACGGTACTCGACCGCACCAAAGAGCCCGGTGCCGTCGGCGAACCTCTGTATACCGATGTTTGCGCCGCTTACATCGACAAGGGTGTCGCCCCGCCAAAGGTCTATGGTGGCCGCTATGGACTGAGCTCGAAAGAATTCAACCCGGCCATGGTCAAGGCGGTCTATGACAATATGAAAGCGGAGGTGCCGAAAAAGCACTTCACCGTTGGTATCAACGACGATGTCACCCACCTCTCCCTGCCGGTTGACAACACCTTCCGGGCGGAGCCGATGGGCAATATCCGCGCCAAATTCTGGGGACTTGGAGCAGATGGTACGGTTGGCGCCAATCAAAGCGCGATCAAAATCATCGGTGACAATACCGAAAAATTCGCCCAAGGGTATTTTGCCTACGACTCGAAAAAATCCGGCGGTATCACCATCTCCCACCTCCGCTTCGGCGATGTGCCGATCAAATCCACCTACCTCATCAACGAGGCTGACTTCGTTGCCTGCCATAATCCGACCTATGTCAATATTTACGACGTTCTTGAAGGGATTCGCGAGGGTGGCACCTTTCTCCTCAATTCCCCGTGGAGCGAGGCCGAGATGGAGGAGCAACTCCCCGGTGATATGAAACGGACCATCTTTGAGAAGAAGTTGAAGTTCTACAACGTTGATGCCATCAAACTGGCTCAGGATGTCGGCCTTGGCGGCAGGATCAATATGATCATGCAGACCTGCTTCTTCAAACTGGCCAACGTGCTGCCCATCGAGCAGGCCATTGACCTTCTGAAAAAGGATATCAGCAAGACCTTCGGTAAAAAGGGCCAACACCTCGTTGATATGAACATCAGCGCGGTAGACAACACCCTGGCAAATCTGGTCGAGATCACGGTGCCCGCCTCTTGGGCCAAGGCCTCCGGCTCCATCGCTGCCAAGGCCAGCACCACCGAATACGTCGACAAGGTGATGCGCCCGGTGCAGGCCCTTAAAGGTGACGAGCTGCCGGTCAGTGCCTTCTCCCGTGACGGGGTCTACCCGACCTCGACCGCTCGCTTTGAAAAGCGCGGGGTGGCGGTCAGTGTGCCGGAGTGGCTGTCTGGAGAATGTATCCAGTGTAATCAGTGCTCCTTCGTTTGTCCGCACGCGGCGATCATTCCGATACTCGCCACCGAGGCTGAACTGGCCGGCGCCCCCGAGAGCTTCAAGACCATCCCGGCGATTGGCAAGGAGTTGAAGGGGTATCACTTCCGCATACAGGTCAACACCCTTGACTGCCAGGGCTGTGGCAACTGCGCCGATATCTGCCCGGCCAAAAGCACCGCCCTGTTGATGAAACCGTTGGTCAGCCAAACGGCAACCGAGATTGCCAATTATGAATTCTCCCTGACCGTTCCCTTCAAAGGCGGGATCACCAATCGCCAGTCGATCAAGGGAAGCCAGTTCTACCAGCCGCTTCTTGAGTTCTCCGGCGCCTGCGCCGGCTGCGGCGAGACCCCCTATGTCAAGGTGCTCACCCAGCTGTTCGGTGAGCGCATGACCATTGCCAACGCCACCGGCTGTAGTTCCATCTGGGGCGGTTCGGCTCCGTCTTCCCCCTACTGTGCCAATGCCGATGGCCATGGGCCGGGTTGGGCGAGTTCACTGTTTGAGGATGCCGCCGAATACGGATATGGCATGGCGCTGGCATACAACACCCGTCGCAAGACACTGGCGACCAAGGTGGAAAAGGCCCTTGCCGGCGATATTCCCGCCACCCTGAAAGAGGCCCTCGCCACCTGGCTGGGGGTAATGAACGACTCGATCCGCTCAAAGGAAGCCGGGGATCGGATCAAGGCTCTGCTCAAGGAAGGAAGTGCTCACCCGCTGCTTACTGATATCGCCAAAAGCACCGAACTGTTCACCAAAAAATCGCACTGGATCGTCGGTGGTGACGGTTGGGCCTACGACATTGGCTACGGCGGTCTCGACCATGTTATGGCCCAGAGCGAGGATATCAACATTCTCGTTATGGACACCGAGGTCTACTCCAATA